>JAQSCR010000430.1 GCA_029945495.1 Pseudolabrys sp.
CCTTTCCAAGCTATTCTCTCACAACGCTTGGTTCAAAAAAGCCAGGTCAGGTCAGCCGGTCCCGGCCTGATCGCCCCGCGACAAGCGCTACTATAAAAAAAGACCCCGCATGTTGCGGGGCCTTTTGTTTGGCGGTGCGTTATTTCGTAACCGGCGCGGTCAGCACCAGCGCCGGTGCCAGGCCTGGAACATCAGGATGGTCCACAGCGAGCTTTGCCAGTTTCGCCGGCCATCGAGGTGTTCCTGGAACCGCTTGCGAATGACGGCGCTGTTGAAAAATCCGGCGCTCTGCAGCGACTGCTCCGACAGCAGGTCCTGCGCCCAGTCCACCAGCGGCCCGCGGATCCAGTCCCCGAACGGAATGCCGAAGCCCATCTTCGGCCGCTCGAGCATTTTGGCCGGCACGTGGCGATATAGGATGCGGCGCAGAATGCGCTTGCTGTCGCGCCCGCGCCCGAGTTGCGCGCGCGGCAGGCGCCAGGCATATTCGACGACGCGATGGTCGAGCAGCGGCACGCGCGCTTCCAGCGCCACCGCCATGCTGGCGCGATCGACCTTGGTCAGGATGTCGTCAGGCAAATAGTGCATCATGTCGAAGTAGCGCAAGCGCGCCACGCGGTCCGGCAGAGCGTCGACGATGCCGGGCTCGTCCCAGGCGCCGGGCTGCTCGACCACGCCGGGCGCGGCGTCGCGCGGCTCGGCCCATTGCGCGATCATGCCGCGATACATGTTTTCGGTACCGTCCAGCGCCAGGATGGCGGCCGCTTTGTGGATCTTGTCGCCGACATGGCGCGGGCGCAGCCGTTGCGGCATGGGCGACAGCAATTTATCCCAGGCGCCGACCGACAAAAGCTGGATGGCTTCGCCGGTCTTGTGCAGTACGCCGTGCGGTACCCGCGCCGACAGGCCGGCCAACCGGTCGACCCAGTGATAACGGTTATAGCCGGCGAAATTCTCGTCGCCGCCGTCGCCGGACAACGCCACGGTGACGTCGCGGCGCGCCAGTTGCGACACCAGGAAGGTCGGGATCTGCGACGAATCGGCGAACGGCTCGTCATAGATATCGGGTAGCCGGCCGATCACCGCTTGCGCGGCCGACGGCTCGACGATCATTTCGGTATGGTCGGTGCCGAGATGCTTGGCGACCGCGCGCGCATGCGTCGCCTCGTCGAAAGCCTTGTCGTGGTAGCCGATCGAGAAGGTCCGCACCGGCCGGCTCGACTGCTTCTGCATCAAGGCGACGACCGTGGACGAATCGATGCCGCCGGACAGGAACGCGCCGAGCGGCACGTCGGCCACCATCTGGCGCCCTACCGCGTCGGTGAGCAGAGCCTCCAGCTCGTCGGTTACCTCAGCGTCGCTTCGCTGGTCGAGCGAGTTCTGGCCGGCGACCGCGATCTCGCGCAAATTCCAGTAGCGGATGAGCTTTGGCTCTTCGCCGGCCCCGACGCTGAGGATGTGCGCCGGCGGCAGCTTCCAGGCATTGCGGTAAATCGTCAGCGGCGCGGCGACGCAGGCAGAGCGCAGATAACCAGCGATGGCCGCCATGTTGAGCGCGGCGTCGAAGCGCGGATGCGCGCGCAAGGCGCGCAATTCCGAGCCGAACAGCAGGCCGCCATCAGGCAGCTTGCCCCAATACACCGGTTTGACGCCGAGCCGGTCGCGGATGAGCCAGAGCCTGCGGTCGCGCCGGTCCCACAGCGCCAGGGCGAAAATTCCGTTGAATTTCCTGGTCGCCTCGACCACGCCCCAGAGCGTGACCGCTTCGAGGATGACCTCGGTGTCGGAATGGCCCCGCCAGTTGACGCGGTGGCCGCCGGCCTCGATCTCGCGCCGCAGGTCCTCGGCGTTGTAGAGTTCGCCGTTATAGACAGTGATCCAGCGCTGGTCCGCCGACGTCATCGGCTGCGCGCCGGCCGCGGTCAGATCGACAATCGACAGGCGTCGGTGACCGAGGCCGATGCCCGTCTCGCCGTCGATGAATAGGCCGTAGGCGTCGGGACCGCGGTGCGCGATCGACTGCGTCATCGCCGCAGTCACTGACCCGAGTTCGGTCGCGGACGATCCGGTGGGGCTGAACAGCCCGGCAATTCCGCACATCGGTTGCGTCAGCCCCGCATCATCGTTCGCGCAACTGGCTGCCGCGGGCCAGGAAATCGGCGTAGGCCGTCTGCAATCCTTCGCGCAGCGGCGTTTTCGCCCGCCAGCCGAGCGCGTTCAGCTTCGAGACGTCGAGCAGCTTGCGCGGCGTCCCGTCCGGACGGCTGGTGTCGAACTGCAGCGCGCCGCGATAGCCGACGATCTCCGCCACCAGCCGGGCAAAGTCGCCGATGCTGACTTCGTCGCCGGTCCCGACGTTGAGGAAGCCATCGCCGGAGTAATGTTTCATAACAAATACGCAGGCATCGCCGAGATCGTCGGCGCTGAGAAACTCACGCTTCGGCGTTCCGCTGCCCCACACTGCGACCTGCGCGTCACCGCGTGCCTTGGCCTCATGGAAGCGACGGATGAGGGCAGCCGGCACGTGGCTGTTCTGCGGATGATAATTGTCGCCGGGACCATAAAGGTTTGTCGGCATCACGGAAATAAAATCAGCGCCGTATTCCCGGCGGTAAGCCTGCGCCAGCTTGATACCGGCGATCTTGGCGATCGCATACCATTCGTTGGTGGGCTCAAGCGGGCCGGTCATCAGCAGATCCTCGGACATCGGCTGCGGCGCGTTGCGTGGGTAGATACAGCTCGATCCGAGGAACAAGAGCTTTTTCACCTTTGCAGCCGTCGCCGCGCGCATCACGTTGAGTGCGATCGCGAGATTATCAGCAAGGAACTCCGCCGGAAACGTATCGTTGGCGTGAATGCCGCCGACGCGGCCCGCAGCCAGGAAGATCGCGTCCGGCCGCTCGCGCATAAGCCATTCTTCGGTCCGTGGCTGGTGCGTCAGATCGAGCGCATCGTGGCTGGCGGTCAGAATCTCGCAGTTCTCCAATGCAAGCCGACGCACGATGGCCGCGCCCGCCATGCCGCTATGGCCGGCGACATAGACCCGTTTTCCGGACCGTTCGAACAACAAGGGAGCCGTTGACGTATCAGTCATGCAAAGGCTTTCGCGCGATCGCGAGGATCATATGGCCGATCAGGGCTTTGGGAACGAAGGGCTGGGCCAGAACGGCAAAACCGCGCGCGAAGGTTGAGGTCGCGGAAATTCCTGTCGTCTGCTGCAGCCATCGCTGCAGGCCTTGACGCTTGCCTATCACCTTTACGTCCTCAACTGCGAAGCCATGCCGGGCCAAAATGGTCGCCAGCTCCGCGCGTGTTAGCCGCCATTGATAGAACCGGGTTTGCGCGGTCTGCGGCTGAAGCCGCCAGGGCTGCAGCAGGATGTCGCGCATGGCGTGGCGCAAGTTGAAAAAAGGCATCGACGTGAACAGGAGCCCGCCCGGCTTCAGCACGCGGAAGGCCTCGCTGACGACCCGGTCAAAGCCTTCCTCGAAGTGCTCGAACGTGCCCCACGAGAAATAGACATCGAATGAGGCATCGGCAAATCCGGTCTCGCGAATATCGCCAACGGCGAATTCCATGTCCGGGAACATCTGCTGCAACTTGCCGACCGTGAGACGCGACACATCGAGCCCAACGGTCGGATATCCGGCGCGCGTAAGCCACAAAACCCAGTCGCCGACGCCACAGCCGCCGTCGAGCACGCGGCTTCCCTTCGGAAGCTTGCTCAGATAGGGCCACAGGATTTTGAATTCGGCCTTGCGCGGAATGTGCTCGGCGCGCCCCTGCGGACCGCCGGCTTTTTCCCAGATGCGGGTCCATTGCGTCTCGATCGCCGCGATCTCGTCGTGTCCCTCGGTCTCGTCGTAGGTTCGCTCGTCTCGACGCATTCCTGACTCCTAACAAAAAACGAATAAACGCGACACCGGGGAAAGAACCAAACCGTCTAGCGAGCGGAACTGCGGCGGGCGCGATTGAGGTCTTCATCCACCATATCGCGGACGAGCTCACCGAATGACACCTTGTGCTTCCAGCCGAGCTTGCTACGCGCCTTGGAGGGATCGCCCACCAAGCACTCCACTTCGGTCGGGCGGAAATAGCGGTGGTCTACCTCGACCAGAATCCGGCCGGTCGATTCTTCGATTCCCTGCTCCGCTATCCCCTCGCCTTTCCAGACGATTTTGCGGCCAACATGGGCGAAGGCCTTGTCGACGAATTCGCGCACGGAATGTTCTTCGCCTGTCGCCAGCACGTAGTCGTCGGGCTCCGGCTGCTGCAGCATCAACCACATGCCTTCGACGTAATCGCGCGCATGGCCCCAATCGCGGCGCGCGTCGAGGTTCCCGAGGTAAAGCTTTTCCTGCTCACCGCATTCGATCGCCGCGACGGCCCGCGTGATCTTGCGGGTCACGAAGGTTTCACCGCGCGTCGGCCCTTCGTGGTTGAACAGGATGCCGTTCGAGGCGTGCATACCATAGGCCTCGCGGTAGTTCACCGTGATCCAGTGCGCATAGAGCTTGGCCGCGGCATAGGGTGATCGCGGGTGAAACGGCGTGCTCTCGTTTTGCGGTTCTTTGTAAATGCCGCCGTAAAGCTCTGATGTCGAGGCCTGATAGAAGCGCACGCGCTTGTCCATCCCGAGAATTCGAATGGCCTCGAGCATCCGCAGGGTGCCGAGCGCGTCGGAATTGGCCGTGTATTCGGGGGTCTCGAACGACACCTTCACATGACTCTGCGCCGCAAGATTGTAGATCTCGTCGGGCTGGGTTTGCTGCACGATCCGGATCAGGTTCGTCGCATCCGTCATGTCGCCGTAGTGCATCAAAAACCGCAGTTGCTCGTCATGCGGATCTTGGTACAGGTTCTCGAGGCGAGCGGTATTGAATGATGAGGACCGCCGCAGAATGCCGTGCACCATATAGCCTTTCCGCAGCAAAAGATCGGCCAGCCAGGCACCATCCTGGCCGGTCACGCCCGTAATTAAAGCGACGCGCGGACTCATCCTATCGTTCCTCTTTTTTCGCGGGAGACCATCGCTCCCGAACTCGTCAAAATGCCACGCCGAACGCGCAACCAATGGATTAGCCGGAGAGATCGGTAAAACACCACACTGATCAGACGCGCCGGCAATAGCTTGCCGCTCCACACCAACAGCAACGCGGTGGACAACCCAAAGCGGGTCTTTTGGTCGCGCCAGCTGCTGCGAAGAAAATACAATCTCCGCCAATTGTAACTGTCCCGATGCCGGTTCAGAATGGCGCGCCATAGCTTGCCATGCAGCCGCGCCGAGCGGCTCATCAACATGCCGCCGGGACTGACATAGTAGAAGAATAGCGGCTGACTAATTCCGATTCCGCGAAACCCCGCCAAGACCAGCCGTATATTGAATTCCCAGTCTTCGTAGCCATCGCGCATTTCAGCGTCGTAGCCACCAACTGCCTCCCAAGCCGACTTACGCATAAGCAGGCAATAGGGCAACCGATTGAGGAAGAGCTGATCAAAGCGGCTAAAATGCCGCGGCAGAATTCCGCCGAGCGAGCCGGTCGCCTGCATATCGGTGAACACAAAGGCAACGTCGGACGGCGCCATGCCCAGCAAATCGACGGTGTCGGCGAGAAAGTTCGGCGCTAGCGCATCGTCGCAATCGAGCGGGAGCACCAGATCGGCGTTTGCCTGGCGAAAGCCGGTGTTCCGGGCCGCCGCTAATCCCAAATTCTCCTGCCGGATGATCTGAATATTGGACGGCAATGCGGCAAGTCTCTGAATCGTTTCAACATCGGTCGAGCCGTCATCGACAATAACTGTCTCAAAATCGCGGAAGGTCTGGGCGTCGAGACTGGCCAGCATCTGATCGAGGAAACGACCACCATTGTAGCACGGAACCACGACGCTGACGGCCGGTTGTTTCACGGCCTGGCTCGTTCCGCGGGATGTAACGTCGCCCAGATTTCGCCCCAAGGGGTGATCAATTCGTCAACGACAAGTCCAGCGCGTCCCGTCTCCTCGCGAAATTCCGCCTCGGTCGGTTCGATCTTGTGGTCGGGATCGGAATAGTAGTTGGCGCCCACGGCACGTCGCATCGGCATTTTCCAGTCGCGCTCGAAATGCGGAACGCGAATGAGAAAGCGCTTTGCCTGGGTCGTCGCTATCAGCGCAGCAAGGAAGCCTACACGATCGACGATGTGTTCGAGGACATTCGACAGCACAACCACATCCCAGGGACCTGGCGGCACTGCCTTCGTCGCATCCGTTTCAATAAAGGACAAATTGGCCGGATTGTCGCTGGCTACGGCCTGCGCCAGCCGGCCCTTGTCATAATCGGCACCGATGACCTTCGCGCTTGGCCACGCACGCGCGATCGACCGCGCGACGGCCCCATATCCGCAGCCGACATCGAGGATGCGCTCGCCATCGGCGATGCGATCGACGAAGAAGCGATGATAATTCGTCAGCTTGTGCTTGGGATGTTCGCCCTTGCCATGAACCATGGCGCGCTCGTTGGCGACATGCTCGAGTGCATCCTGCACCGCGAACAAGCGTGCAAACCCGCGTTCGGTATCGCCCCGTGACTCAAGAACGAAGAGACCCTTCAGCAACAGGAGGCGCAGGCGCTGCGGCAACAACTGCCACAAAACTCCAAGGACGTTTGCGAGCTTCAGACCTAACGCTTTCATGCTACCTTTTCCACAAGAGAGCGGAAGATCGTCTCGTGGCGTGCAAACCACAATGATAGATCAAACCGTTCGACGGCCCTCGCCCGGGCCGCCGTCGCCATCGTGTCGCGTTGTCGTATGACATGTACCATGCCTGCGGCAATGGCGTTCGGTTCGGGTGCAACATCCGTCTCGAAGGTAAACGGCACCGGCAAACCAAATCCGGCGTCCGGACCGACCTGCTCGGGCACACCCCCCGAAGCCGAATAGAGGATCGGCAGGCCGCATGCCAGTGCCTCCAGGACCGCGTTTGGACAGGGATCGTTGTGTTTCGTCATCAAATAAGCGTCGGCGGCTTGATAGATCGCCGGCGCCTGGGCCCCCGTGTAAGGACCAAGAAAGGCCACAAATTCGTTGAGGCCAAGCGCCTCGGTCAGTACACGTGCCTTGACCTCAACCGCCGGCTCGATTGGGCCCGCGATCGTCAGCCGCACGTCAAGGCCGCCGGCCCTCGCCGCCGCGAGACCGGCGATGGACGAACTCAGCCGGTAAGCGGTCGAGGCGCCGAATTTTCCGGTAGCTAGGAATGTGAACGGCCCCGGTTTTGGCTCATTGTTCGCTGGCACGAAATGATCAGTATCGACGCCGTTGAACAGAATTTCCGAGAGTCCGCTTCGCCGGCCTAGAAACTTCTCGGCGCAAAATCGGCAGAATTCACTTTGATAGAAGACGTGATCGGCCGCCGAGTGAACGGTCGCCATACGCGCGTTTTCCCGCTGCCAACCGTCCGGATACCAACCGGGATAGAAGACGCCGTTCTGATTGAGAACCAATGGGACGCCAGCAGCACGCACCTGCTCGATCACCGCTGCCGGGAGGTAGATGGCGTTCGACAACATGTAGAGCAACGAATATCCGATCCGGTGCTCGGGAAATCGGCTCTGCAGCAGCCGGACTTTCACCAGTGTGCCACCAAGATCGCCGCCGCGCGCGCCGCCGTAATAGACGGCGATCTTCCTGTCACGCGCGCGCAATGGCAGCGTTGCCATTGTCGTCAAGCCGACAAGGCCGCGGAAACCGTTGCGAACAATAACTTTCAAAGCGCCCGACATGTCTGATCAGTAACGGCGGATAACCGCGTAAGCCGACGGGAAAAACGGAAAAGCACGGTCCAGCCGCAGAGCGGCCATCAACATCGCATGATAAAGTTTAGGCGCGTGTTTGCGCCACGAGCGGCGCAAGATCAAGTCGGAGATCGTGATGAAGATGAAGTGCAGCATATAACTGCCTAACCCGCCGAGCCGCACGATATCCAACCGCGGCCCGAATTTCTCGACCAATGTTTTAGGCGTGTATTGGCGAAAGCCATGCCAAAGATAGATCGCGAGGCTCGCACCACTCGGAACGACATGGACCTCCACACCGCCCGGCGCGAGCAAAGTCGCCAGCCGGCCGATCAGTGTCGCGTCGGCCGGAATATGTTCGAGCGTCGAAACCGAGACCATGAGATCGCCCTTCTCAGCGGGCGCAAAGCCATGCGCGTCACCTTGAATAAAGGTGACGGCGAAGGGAAACCCGGCTGGATGATCGCGGCGGAAGCGGTCGTTGATATCGATGCCGGTGTAGGTGCCACGATAGCCGATGCGCGCCAGGCGATACGCCATCGAGCCGGAACCGCAGCCGACTTCGAGAACATTCAATTCGCGCGGCGGCGACAGACGCGGCAGCTCGGATTCGAGAAACAGCTCAGTCAGCAGCCGGCCCGGCGATTGGCCGGCTTCGATTGTCGCTGCGCGGACCATATCGGGCGTGAAAGTGCGGCTGCCCGGTCCGGCCACGAACGACCGGATGTTTCGCGCAGCATTGCGTACCAAATATCGTAGGCGATCCATCGGCGACAGCCGAATATCGCCGCTGATTTCACTGCTCATGCGCTAAGGCGCCTTCCAGAATTCAGACTGTCGATCAGCGGAACAAGCGGTCTCAAATCCCGCACCGCAAAGCGGCCGCGCGCGGCGATACGATTTTCCGCCACGACAGCGGCAAATTTGACGCCGACCGCGCGCGCAGCACGCTGGTCGTCGGGCCCGTCGCCCACCAGCAGCACGCTGTTACGGTCGGCTCGCTCGATGGCCATGATCCGGCGCAGCCCGTCCTCCTTGGTCACGGACGACCCCAGGCTGCCCTTAAGCCAGCACACTAGTCCCCGTCTACGCAGTAGTCCGACGAGATGCCGATCGGGCGTTGCCGAGAGAACCCACAGATGCAGGCGTCGGCGCGCCAACGCAGCCAACGTCCGCACGGCGCCGCTCCGTTCCGGCGCGGCCGCAATGCCACTCGCGCAGCAACGGGAGTAGGCATCGACTAGCGCGCGGGCCTGCGCAGCGACCGCTTGCGCGTCGGAGTTCGCCGACAGTTGCTGCGCAACCTTCGCAAAAATCTGGGAACGATCGCCGCCCTCTTGGCGCGCCGCAGCCAGCGCGGCCGCGCCACCGTTTAGTTCTGCAACAGTCCGATGCAAGCAGGCTTCCTTGACGCCGTTCGTGTCGGCTAGTGTGCCGTCAAAATCAAATATGACCACGCGGATCATATGCAGCGTTGACTAGTGACGGGCATCAGCGAAACGCACCCAGAGGCCGCCAGACCTCGTCGATGTGGCGACGGGCAACAACCGACCAGTCCGTGACAATCACTGCCTCGCGTGCCGCCATTTTGAGCGCCGCCGCGCGATCCGGTAGCGACAGGAGATCGTGCGCGCGCTTGGCAATCGCTTCCACGTCGCCAACCTCGACCAGCGCGCCGGTCACGCCGTCGGCGATCAGGTCCGGCGCCATGCCAACACGAGTCGAGACCACCGGCACATGCGACGACATGCTTTCCATCAGCGCCATCGGCCCGCCTTCCTCGCGGCTTGTCACCAGATAGAGGTCGAGCGAATGATAGAGCTTGGCCAATTCGTCGCGGTTCGGCGCGTAATGATACGCGTAGCGAATGCCGAGACGCTCCAGGCCGCGCTTGACATAGCCGCGCGCTGGACCGCCGAGCAGCACGAAGACCGGCAAGTCTTTTGCCAGCCGCTCGACCGCGGCCAGGAAAACGTCAGGCCCCTTGATCAGCTTCGGCACGTCGCCGCTGCCCCAGCCATCGCCGTCTTTCTGAAACGAGCCGATCGCAATTTCTTCGGGCCTGATACCGAAGCGTTCGCGCGCGGCCAGGCGCTGCTCCTTCGACGGCGGCAGGAAACGGCCGGTTTCGCAGCCTATCGGAATGACGGCGATCTTCTCCGCCGGCACTCCCCAGTTCACCAGCCGATCGCGAACGAGTGTCGCGGAGGCGACGATCCTGCTCAGACGCGGTGTCGAGGCCAGGAAAGCATCGATGTGACGGGCAACCTGCGGGCCGTCGTCCGGCTTGCCGTGGAAAAAGGTGCTGACAAAGCGGCAGTCGGGCGACAGATAGCGGCCCCACTCTACCCATTGGTATTGCGAGCCAAACTCGACCACACCAGACGTCAGTTCGGACGGATTTGTCGTCACCCACGCAGTGTCCGGTCTTAATTTATTCGCCTCTTCGGCGATGAAACTGCCCCACCAGCGGATCGCCCAGTCAGCGCGCTCGATAACCAGACCGACCGGCGGGCGCACTGGCGCCAGCCCGGCGCCCGCGAGCGCGCGCCGTCCATACGCATTGACAGCGTAGCCCAGCGGCTTAAGCAGCGAAACGACTGACCGCATACTCATAAGATAGCCGCCGCGCCTTCGCGCTCGCCGCGCACCATCCGTTTGACAATGTCGGTGAACTTCACCGACGGCTTCCAGCCAAGCAGCCGCGCCGCCTTGCCGGCTTCGCCGAGCGAGTGGGCGATGTCGCTCGGCCGGGAAAATGCCGTGTCGAAATCGACATGCTGCTTCCAGTCGAGACCGACTTCGCCGAACGCCGCCGCCACGAACTCTTCCAGCGTGTGCGCTTTGCCGGACGCGATGATGAAATCGTCGGGCGTCTGTTGATCGAGCATCGTCCACATCGCGACGACGTATTCAGGCGCCCAGCCGAAATCGCGCGACAGTGCCAGATTGCCGAGTCGTAGGCGTTCGCTGCCACCGCTGGCAATGCGGGCCGCCGCAGCAGTTATCTTGCGCGTCACGAAACGCTCGGGCCGCAAAGGTGATTCATGATTAAACAACAGGCCCGAACAGGCAAAGAGGGCGTAAGATTCCCGATAGTTCGCTACCAGTGAAACGGCGGCGGCCTTGGCAACGCCATAAGGGCTTTTCGGCCGGAACGCAGTGCCTTCATCAGCGGCACGGGTGCCAGTATCGCCGAATATCTCGGAAGACCCCGCGTTATAGAAGCGAATATTTCCACCCAACACCCGCAACGCTTCCAGGATGTTCAGCGTGCCGGAAACAATGCTATCCATCGTTTCCCGCGGCTGCGCAAAAGAAAGCGCCACCGACGATTGGCCCGACAGATTATAGATCTCGTCCGGTTCAACGCGCTCGATCGCTTGCAACACCGAACGGAAATCGGTCGGCGATACCGAATGAAGCTGGACCCGCTCCCGTACTCCGAGCGCCGTCAGGCCGCCAAGTCGCGCCATATCGGCGTCCCGCGAGGTGCCGTGAATTGTGTAGTCCTTGCTGGCCAGAAAACGGGTGAGATAGGCCCCGTCCTGTCCTGTCACCCCGAGAATAAGCGCAGTTCGCGACATGGGCTAAGATACCTGCGTTAATAATGCGCGAAACGGCGCGCGCCACAGATTGCGCCGCTGGACCAAATCGTCGCGTTCACCGCGCAGCCGCTCGAACAGTGCGATCCAATCGCTCGTCATACGTTCAGCGGTGTGAGGATATGATGCCATTTTCGGAACGAGCGTCGGGTATTGCGTTATGTACCGATCAAGCGCCGCCGGAAATTCGTCGACACCGGAGAAACTGACGCCGTAGCCCGCACAGTATTCCGGCATGCACCCCGATTCACGGTAGAGCAACGGGAGCCCACACATTGCGCCTTCATTCTGGTGATTGCCGCCCGGCTCGTTGATGGACGCCGTCAAATATCCGTGGTGGCTACGAAGTTCCGCCGCCAGATCCTCGCCGTCGAGCGGTGGCACATAGCGGGCGTTCTTGAACTTAAAGCCTTTCGGCAGATTGCCGACAAACGTGAAGGCTACACGGTCGCGCCATGCGGGCTGCGCCATCATGTCATCGAGCGCGGCATAGACGTCGAACCCCTTCATCGGGTGATAACCCCAATGGTGGGTCACCAGGCGAAGCGGCTCGTTCCCGGGCCAAGGCTGAAAGCCTCGCGCGTCGAACAGGTTAAGGTCCGCGCCATTGCGCACAATATACCACGGAGTCCGAAGATTCTCTTGCCATACCGGCAAATGCACAAGCCATTCGCCGACGAATACCGTGACGTCGGCAACGTAGTTCGCGCGCACTAGCTTATGGTTGATGAATGGCTCTCCCTTGCGTTCATCGCATTCATTGATGCGGTGCACGACGATCGTTTGCGGATTGCGTAAGGCCAAATAGCGGAGAATCTTGCCTGCGCTGAACATGACATTCGGCGAGCGCGCGCGCGGGTCTGTCATCAGCACAATATCGATGTCTTCGTCGACTAGATCGTACACGACCGCGTGTCCGGCGTTCGTCAGGGCCTCCGAAAGGGCTGCGACAAAGCGGTTGCCCCCGCCCCAAGGCCCATCATGCGGCTTGCTACCGATTGCAATTTTCACTAGCCGGCGGCGCCTGTCGATCGCTCAATCGGTCGAGCCGTAATATTCCAACCGGACCCAGGTGGAATTTCCGTCTGCAGGTATCCCTCATCCATCGGGATAACCTCGTTGCTATTCAATCCGCGGAATTCATAGTCGGCCTTTTTGAAAATATCCAACAGTTTCGAAAGGCTCGTGCCGTGTTCGGCCAGATGATAGGGCGCAAGCTCCATCACGAAAACCGGGCGAAATTTGGAGAACAACAATGACGCACCGCCAAGGACCTGACCTTCAAAACCATCGACATCAAGCTTGACCAGGTTGACGGCCGTCACGTCCTGTTGTGCGAGCAGATCGTTCACGGTTGTCGCCTTTGCACCCGCCGTAGTCTGCATTCTGCCGTGGTGCTGAGCGTGCAAGTCCTCATCCTCTTCGAGAGGCCAGCTTGAATAGATCGAGGCCGGCAACTCCTTTTCGCTTCCGTCGGTCAAAAATGCTTGGATTGGCGTCACACGATTTATGATTCCAACGTTCAAGCCAAGATTGGCCGTCAGTTTCGCAAAAGCATATTCGGTCGGCTCGACGGCGATTATCCGCCCACTCGGACCGACCGCATCGGCCATCGGCAGGGTATGAGCTCCGATGTTGGCGCCGATGTCCAACACGGTGTCACCCGGCCTAATCTGCTTGCGATACCACTGCACGGTATCGCGCTCAAAAGCGCCAAGGAGAAAGATTGAAAAATCAATTCCCTCACGCAGGTCCAGTCGCCAGTTGAGACCGCCACGCCGAGTCTCCAAGACCGGCCCTTTCCCTATCAGGGCACGCGCCATCAATATCGGCCGTTGAGCCATACGCGCTAAAAAGATCTTCTGAAGGGTCTTCATTTTTTACCAGAGAGGTTCAAGAGCGGCGTTACGCTGTCTACGCCGGTCTCAAGCTGCTTCGAAATCGCGAAGTAGGTGATTGCCTCGAGATGGTCTTTTTGGGCCGGGCTATAATAGTCCAAACGCGGTTTACCAATTGCGATTTCATTGATCTCTCGATCGAGCGGACGAAGCGACAGCGCCACGCGAACGACGCCGTTAATCGTTATTCCGGTAAATACCGCTATAAACGCGAGTAGAAGTATAATGGGCGTGACGACTTGCCTGCGCCAACGCGAAACCGGCCAAGCAAGAAGCAGAGCAGAAAGGCCTATAAATAAAGGCGCTCTGAACAACATCAGATAGCGGGCTGGCAGGTCTGCCCACGTATAGATGCCTTCCGGCTGTCCGACGCGGATATACATAACAAGCGAGAACGCCGCCCAAAAGCCGAACAACAAGACAATTAATACCATATCGGCGGTAATCGGCGACCGCGTTGCAATGCTGTTTCGCAACTGCCGACCGAAGGAGATCCATTTCGACGTCGCCCCTTCTACGAAGAAATCGAGGAGTAGAACTGCGCCAACCGCCAGCGCTGCAAATGGCACGAGAAGCCAGGAAATGCCAGTGGACTGCCCGAGAATACCATTGGGTAGCACGACCGCCCCCAATGCAACCGCCATACCTGCCAACACGGTCGGCTTACGAAAAATCGCTGGACGCAATGCCGCGTCAATGGCGAGCAGGGTGAACAGGACCAGCGCTCCGTTGCCTTGGTGGATTACGACTACGACAGCCAGCAAGGCATAGGAGACGTTACGCAATCCGCTCCAGCGGACTAGGAACACCCCCATCACCAATATTGTCGAAAGCGCGCGCGGGAAATAGCCGACAAACGACGACGAGGGGCTCACGAACAGCATGATAAGCGCGCTGAACCAGTCGAAGAGCTCCTTCGCGTTTGACGGCCGCACACGCAGCTCCCAGAAGCCTGGCCGGTAAGGCGAAAGGTGGTCGATGATCAGCATCAGCAGGATCGCAAAAACAGCTGCTTCGATCAAAGGCGCTCGAACCATCGCGGCTAGGATCAATAGTAATAAGCAAACCGTCGCGAAGAACCCGATGTAATAATTTGCTACTATCGTTGTGCCGACGGCTGCCGGATAATCTAGGCTGGCGCCGGCTGCGAACGGCGCTATTGCGGCGCGGACCGCCCCGAGACTGACATGGTAAAGCGCGTAGTTGTTACGAAACTTCTCGCGCAAATCGAACCGAAACTGCTCCCATTGGCAATGGCAATTCGGATTGAGTGGCAACTCGGCAAGCCGCGCGCTGACTTTCTTATTGATCTGATCGAACTCGACTGGATGCTGAAGGGCGAGCGAGTTGTAGTAGAAAACGAGATCGTCATCGCCAAGCTCGTCGCGCTGTGACAGTTCGCTCTGGAAGAGTGCCGCAAGAACGACGACGAGGGTCATCAGCAATAGAAGAAGTCGCGAGCGTTCAAGGACGCCAACCATGATTGGCTCCCGCCCAGCAGTGGAAGAAAAAGAATGTCGCAATAAGCTCGGCCAAGGTCGCCTGACTGCATAGCCGCCGTTAGCGGAACCAAACAGTTTCGCTCAAGAATGTAAGGCTGGTAGTCCTCCTCGACCATTCGCTGGATCAGCGTGCGCGCGGAGGAGCCGTAATTCTGCAGGGCTTGGTCATCGACCTCAATCAACAAAGCAGGGCGCGCCTGCCGAATCGTCGCCAACGCCCCTGCGAGCACCTGCATTTCTGCGCCTTGAACGTCGATTTTTATCAACGACGGAGACCCGAACCGGCCGGAAAGACTGTCGATAGTAATCGCTTGCACCTCGACACCCGCTTCACCGATTCGATGATCGCCCGGATGAGCCGGATTTCGGGTTAGGCAGACTGTACCATCGAAGTTTGTCGCCGCCGCCTGTATCAGATGGATACTGTCAGTGTCGCGCCGCTTACCAATCCGATAGCCGAGCCACTGGAAGTTTTCGTCGTCAGGCTCCAGCGCAATAACGCAACCTCCCTGCCCCACCCAGTCGGCAAACCGGAGAGTAAAGAAGCCGATATTGGCACCCACATCGATTACTGTGGTTCCGCTCGGAGCATATTTCTGAAGCTGCCAATAGCCGGGCACTTCAAGCGCTCGCTTGTACAGATCGTATGCCCACTGATAGCAGAGCCGTCCGCCGTTGGATTTGAGGACACTAGCTTGCGAAACACGCGCAAAGGCGTTTAGCAGTAATGTCTGGAGGAAATTTCGCAAAATCACAGCGCCTTGATCTTGCGAAACGCTAACCAGACCATCTTTAAGAGCAGCCAGCCATCGCGGAAGCGTGAAATCTGCGTGCTGCCGTAAATGCGATCAGCGTAACGGATAGGTATTTCAACAATCTTCAGGTTGAGTTTGGCCGCACCGAAGATGAGATCAAAGTCGC
>JAQSCR010000431.1:0-5304 GCA_029945495.1 Pseudolabrys sp.
GCCGGCGCGGCTGGTCCGCACCATGGAGCTGCTCGCCGAGGCCTCGCTCGACGCTCGCCGCAATGGCCCGCTGGCCGAGGCGATCGCGCAACGCACGCTGCTGTCGATCGCGGTGAATGCGCGGCGGCGCGAAGCCTGAAGCGGCCCGTCCGCGCCCGAACGCCGGGGAGCAGGCCAATTTCCGTAATTATTGCGTAAATAGGCCCGTTTCCACAGCCCCAGGCTGTCCTGTTTAAGGCGCGGTTAGCGCTTTCGTTTCAATATTCCGGACCGTGGAGCAATTGGCCGGACTGACCGACGAACGACGGAAGGCATTGCCGGGGCGGGCCTCAAGCGCCGCGCGCCAGGCCAGCGTCAGCTTCTGGCGTGGGCTTTTCATATCGGTCCTCTTTGTCGTGGTGATAGGCGCCACCTTGGCTTTGGTCGCGTTGATGACCATCGGCAACATGCGGGACAGCACGGCGTCGATCGGCAACGTCTCGCCCGACATGATCGCCAGGATTTCCCGGCCGATGCCGGACGGCGTCCTTTGCGTGACGACCAGCTACAACAACACCTCGGCTGAATTCTCCAAGGACAAGGTCGAACGCTGCGACGGCAAGTCCGAGGCCAGGCCGCGCTTGCGCTCGATGTTGAACTGGTACGGCAAATAGCCGCCGGGCGGCCTCACACATTCAGCTGATAGCTGTGCGGCACCCAGCGATAGCCTGAGGCCGATTTGTCGATCCAGCCGACGGCGGGGAACGGCATATGAAAGCTCGCCACGAACATGCGATCGGCTGAAAGCCGGTCGAGCAAGCGCTTGCGGGTGGTGACCGCTCTGTCCTTGTCGTCGTCCATGTCGAAGTGCCAGTCCGGCCGCTGCACCGCCATCACATAATGCGTGAACGTATCGGCGGTGATCATCAGCTGCTTGCCTTCGCTCTCGACGTGAAACGCCATCAATCCCGGCGCATGTCCGAAGGCATCGACCGCGGTGACGCCTGACGCCACCGCGTCGCCCGGCTTGATGAAGGTCGAGCGCGCCGCCAGCGGCTCGCAGATTTTCATGAACAGTTCGCGATTGAACTTGCGCGCCTCGCGCACGCCTTCGTTCCTCTTCCAGAAATCGAACTCGGCGGCGCCGAACACGTAGCGCGCATTGGGATAGACCGGCCTGCCGCCGTCGGTGAGCCCGCCGATGTGATCGGGATGGCCGTGCGTCAGCACGACGACGTCGATGTCTTCCGGTTTGTGGCCGAGCTGCGCCAGCCGCGTGGCCAGATTGCCCATCGGCATGCGCGCCTTGAGCGCGTCGTAGTCGCGCGGCAGCATGCCGTTGCCGGTGTCGAACAGGATCAGCTCTTTGCCAGTGTTGAGCAAGGTCGGAATGTTCGGATGTTCGATCCGCTGCGGGTCGATATTGTTGGCGCGCGCCAGCGCGAGCGCTTCGTCGGCGGAAGCATTGGCGCCGTACAGAGGATGAAGGCCGTCGCGAATGCCCTTGCTGTCGAGAACGGTGGCGACCTCGAAGCCGCCGAGCTTGAAGCGATAGACCGTCGGCTGCAGGTCGCCTTGCATCGGAGCGGACACGGGCATTCTCCACGGCTGGTTCGAGAGCGGACGGCTTTGTAGCCTCGCAGCCGCATTCGATCCAGCCCGGATCAATCAGGCTCGCATAGCTCTGGCGCGATCCGGCGCCGGGTCATAGGCTGTGCTTGGAAATTTCGACAGGGGGAAAGCCATGGCCAAAAAGACACGCAAGAAGACGGCGCTCAAAAAGACTCCGGCGAGCGCGCGCGCCAAAGCAAGGAAATCCAAGCCAAGGAAATCCGAGACAAAGAAATCCAAGACAAAGAAATCGAAGACCAAAAAGACAAAGACCGCGAAGCCCAAAGCCAAGTCAAAAGCGAAGGCCAAGGCAAAGACAAAGCCGAAAGCCAGGCGCAAGGTGAAGGCGAAGTCGCCGAGCCTCGGCCAGCGGCTGTCCAACGCCTATCATACGGTGGTCGACACCGTCACCGGCACCGGCGCGCTGCGCGACAGACTCGAAAAGCCGGGTACGTCCGAGTCCGAATAAGGCCAAGCGCCGCGCTTGATTGCCGCCCAACGCCCAGGCTGTTACGCCCATTGACGAACGCCGGAACATCGCGCGCGGCGCGGCGTTATCGCCGCAGTTCTCAGTCGCCGGAATAAGGAACGTGCCCTTGTTTGCCATCATGAATGCCTGGATCGAAGCGGCGCGGTTTGCCAGCGACAGTCAGCGCGTCGTCGCGCTGCGCATGATGCGGCTCGCCACCGGCGGGCCGCTCGCCGCCACCGAAGCGACACAGATGATTTCCGAAAAAGTCGCCGCCTTCAGCGAGGCCCAGGGCGCGATCCTGGCGACCATCGCGACCGGCGGCAGCTTGCATAGCGCCGCCAGTAAGGCCTATGCGCCGTATCGGCGCGCCGTGCGCGCCAACCGGCGCCGGCTCGGTTCCTGAAGCCCCTTGGTGCTCTTGAAGCCCCTTGGTGCCTGAACGTCGCGCCCGCGGCGGTCACTTCTTTTGCGCAGACTCGGCGATGACGTTGGCCATGCGGGCCTGCGCGCGCTGATCGAAGTACGGGTCGTCGAGATCGTGTGGCCGTTCGGCGGCCGGGTCGTGAACGACGACGGTGTCGGCCGGCAGGCTCGGCGACCGTGCCGGCGCGGCGACGGCGGCCCATAGACCGCGCATCAACTGGGACATGGTTTGGCGAGGCCTGACCTGATCGGGCTTGGCCTGACCGGGCTTGGTCGGTTTTGGCGCGGCGGGGCCGGACATGCGCGGGCCCTTTCAGGTTGGATTGATCTAAACCAACCCGCCGCCGCCGCTTAAGTTCCTCTGCCCGCTCAGCGGCCCGGCGAGGCGCTCGACCCCGGCTTGTAGCCGGTGCCGCCGCAGCGCTGACATTTCACCTTCTTGTCGCCGACCTTCAGCAGGCCCTTGCCTTCGCAGTTCTTGCATTTCTGCTTCTTCTTGCCGCTGTCGATCTGCATCGCGACGCTCCCTTGGCTATCCGGGTCGGGCATTGCCCGTCGGTCATGCCTACGCCGCGCCGCTGGGGAAAGCCATGCGGCGGACCGCTTTACCTCTCCCGCGCCGCCGGCCGATTTGGTATCGATGAGGCTCCCGCAGCGGCCGGCGAGATCGAAAAACAGCGCAATGCTCTTGGTTAAAACCTATCTCGACCGAAGCCCGATCCACGGCCTCGGCGTTTTTGCCGGCGAATTCATCGCCAAGGGCACCAAGATCTGGCGCTTCGTCGAAGGCTTCGACCGCTGCTACACGCCCCGGCAGTTCGCCAGATTGCCGAAGCCGGCGCGCGATTACCTGAAGGAATACGCCTACAGGGTCGACGGCGAGATTCTCTTTACCGTCGATAACGACCACTACATCAACCATTCGGAAAGCCCGAACACCTATTTGCGTGGCGGCTACACCATCGCCGCCCGCAACATCGCCAAGGGCGTCGAGATCACCAACGACTACCGCGAATTCGACCCCGGCCTGTGCGCGGCGTTTTTGCAGCCGGCGGCGGCTAAAAAGCCCTCGAAAACGAAGACGAAATAACGGTCGTGACCGGTCCTCGGCTTGCTTGATCTAGCGCAATGCGCTGGATCGCCGGTGGTGCGCAATGGCTCATCTTTATCGTCTGAGGGAGGGCACCATGCCCGATCGTACCAACGAGCCGCTGCATTATCCCGTGCTCGAAAGAGTCCTGAATTCGGTCGCCGACTGGGTGAACAATTACCGCAGCGCCATCGGGCAAAGTGGCGGCCTCGGCCGCTGCGATTCCGAGCAGGTGATGGAGATCGCCAGTGATCTCGGTGTAACCCCGAGCGAGCTGCGCGAGCTATCGGCCAAAGGCCCAAATTCTGCCGATCTGCTGCTGAAAATGCTTCTGGCGCTCGGCGTCGATCCGAATGCATTGCGCGACAAGGAGCCGCTGGTGATGCGCGACCTGCAACGGCTTTGCACGACCTGCGCCGACAAGGGCCGCTGCTCGCACGAACTGGCCGACGGAACGGCGGCTGCGCATTTCCATGAATTCTGCCCGAATGCCTTCACGCTCGACGCTCTGTTCGCCGACAAAAGCGTTGCGGCGAAGCACTGACGCGCGCCGCGCTTCGTAGGGTCGGCTAAGGCGCGTAAGCGCCGAGCCCACCATTTCGAAAAACGATTGATCGATGCTGAGCCAATGGTGGGCTCGCTTCGCTTAGCCCACCCTACAAATCCTTCTTTCCTTCTCCCAACACAACTTGGGTTTACCCGAGTTGTGCATTTTGATTGGCCGAAGTCGGATATATCCGACTCCGGTGGGGAGAGAGGAAAAGAACGCCCCGCAATTACCTTATATTTTACCGATTGCCGCGACCGGGGCTTTACGCGCGCGCGCTAGCTTGAAGCCAACGCGCCCGCCTTTTCCCTTTGCCGTCGGCTTTAATGCACCAGCCCGTCTTATCGTCCCGGCGTGCCGGCCAAATGGCCGAGCCTCGTGCCCCGCGCGTGAGCGACATGGCCATCGCCGGCATGCTGGCGCTGGGTTTGCTGCTGACGTTGTTTCGGTTTGGCGACGACGAAAGCTATGTCGTCTCGATCGCCGATCTCGACACGGCGATTGTCGTGGCGCTGCCGGGCCCCGAACTTGTCCCGCAGGAGCGTCTCGCGGACCAACGCGAGGACGCCGTCACGCCGGTCGTCGCCGCCTTGCCGCAACCGGCGACGACGCACTCGCCCGGCATGGATTTCCTGCGCGGTCTGGCGAATGGATCGAGCGAAGGCGCGTCTTGGGCGCTGGCGACGGTGGTCGGCATCGCCTCCACCTATAATCCGTTTCGCCAACATCCCGATGCCGCCGTCGCTTCGACCGCGTCGGGCGAGGCTTACGATCCCGAAGCGTGGACCGCGGCGATCCAGATCGACCGGCGGCACGATTTCGGCGGCGTGCGTTATGGCCGGCTGTATCGGCCAACCTTTGCGCTGCTCGAGCGCGGCGACAGGCGCGCCGTTGTCAGGATCAACGATGTTGGGCCGCTACGCCCCGGCCGCGTCATCGATCTCAACGAACGCAGCATGCGCTACTTCGATCCGACGCTGCAGCTCGGGTTGGTGCCCGATATGAAGATCACGCTGCTGCCCGGCGAACAATGGACGCCGGGCCCGGTCGATGTCGACATGAAGATCGATTTAGCCAGCGCGATGTAGCGAGCCGGCTCTCTTACCCTCTCCCCTTGTGGGAGAGGGTGCCGAGCGAAGCGAGGCGGGTGAGGGGGCGGAGGACGATTTATCGAATTGGCGG
>JAQSCR010000431.1:5314-15548 GCA_029945495.1 Pseudolabrys sp.
CTCTCCCCCGAGGGGAGAGGGTAAGGAAGATCACTCCCCCAGCTTCCGAATCACCAGATCGAGCTGATCGAGATCGTTGTACTTGATCGTCACCGTGCCGCCCTCGCCCTTGTGGTCGATGCTCACAGTAAATCCGAGCACGTCGGACAGGCGCTTCTCGACCGCGCGCGTATCGGCGTCCTTGACGACGCCGATCTTGGCGCGAATCTTCTTCTGCATCTTGTCGAAGGTCGAATCGCCGGGCTTGGCGTTGTCCTCGCGCACCCACTCCTCGAGCTGGCGTACGCTGTAGCCCTCGTCGATCGCCATCTCGGCCAGAGTCTGCGCATTGATGTGGCCGATGAGCAAGCGGGCGTGACCGGCCGACAGCTTGCCCTCGCGCACCATTTTCTTGACCGGTTCGGGCAATTTGAGCAGCCGCACCAGATTGGCGACATAAGGCCGGCTCTTGCCGACGATCTGCGCCACCTGCTCCTGCGTATGATTGCACTGCTCCATCAGCGCGACATAGCCGGCCGCTTCCTCGATTGGATTGAGATCGGCACGCTGCACGTTTTCGATGATGGCGAATTCGAGCGACTGGATATCGGTCGCATCGACGATGGCGATCGGCACCTCGTGCAGACCGGCGCGCTGCGCCGCGCGCCAGCGCCGCTCGCCGGCGATAATCTCGAAGGTCTTGTTGTCCGGCAATTGCCGCACGACGATCGGTTGAATGATGCCGCGCTCCTTGATCGACTCGGTCAGCTCGACGAGTTCGGCTTCGCTGAAGCTGCGGCGCGGGTTGCGCGGATTGGCGACGAGGTTTTCGATCGGCGCCTTGCGCGGCTTGCGCGCGCTGTCGGTCGACGGCGATTCCTCCGCGACCTCTCCCATCAGCGAGGCCAGGCCCCGCCCCAATCGCGAATGATCCGCCATGGCCGCCGCTCCCGAATGTACTGTCACGCGTAGCCTCTTACTTTTTTGTGCCTGCTCTTGATCCGTCATCCTGAGGTGCTCGTCCGAAGGACGAGCCTCGAAAGACGACGGCCGATGTGCCGCGGTTAGCGCCGTGCCCGTCGCCCTTCGAGGCTCGGCGCAATCGCGCCTCGCACCTCAGGGTGACGGGTCCGCTACCCCGCCTTCAATTCCCTCTCGCGCTGGATGATCTCGGTGGCGAGGCGCAAGTAAGCTTCGCTGCCGACGCACTTCAAATCATAGACCAGCACCGGCTTGCCGTAGGACGGCGCTTCGGAAATGCGGACGTTGCGCGGGATCACCGTGTCGTAAACCTTGCGGCCCATGAACTGGCGCACGTCGGCGACGACCTGATTGGAGAGATTGTTGCGCGAGTCGTACATCGTCAGCACGATGCCGTGGATCGACAACGTCGGATTGAGCGTCTTCTTCACTTCCTCGACGGTCTTGAGCAATTGCGACAGACCTTCGAGCGCGAAGAACTCGCACTGCAACGGCACCAGGATTGAATCGGCCGCCGCCATCGCGTTGACGGTGATAAGATTGAGCGACGGCGGGCAGTCGACCAGCACGTAAGTGAAGTCAAAAGCCGGCGTGCCTTTGTTGATGTCGTTGAGCGCGGCGCGCAGCCGATAGGCGCGATCCTTCTGCTGGCCGATCTCCAGCTCCAGGCCGGACAGATCCATGGTCGACGGCGCGATGTGCAGCTTCGGCACGCCGGTCGGGATCACCGCGTCGCGCATCGGCGCCTGGCCGGTCAGCACGTCATAGGTCGAGGTGCGGCGCGCCTTGCGCTCGATGCCGAGGCCGGTCGAGGCGTTGCCCTGCGGATCGAGGTCGACGATCAGCACGTGCTCGCCGATTGCGGCCAGCGCGGTGCCGAGATTGATCGCGGTCGTGGTCTTGCCGACGCCGCCCTTCTGGTTGGCGATGGCCAGGACGCGCGGCCTGCCGGCGTCGGCGCGGACCGCCGGGTTGGCGAACGGGATGACCTGCGGCTCGGTGCCGGAGGGCGGCAATGAATTGGGCGTGTCGGTCATTGGCTGAGTGTCCGCGTTTGTTAGCGATCACAAGGGCTTAAGACCCCTGACGATCACGATGCAGCCTTCCGGGCTGGTCTTGCTGGCCACGGTCGTGGCGTCGATATTCCAATATTTAGCGGCTTCGGTCAATTCAGCCGCTACATCTAGTCCTTTCGGGAATAGGCCAATGGCCCCCCGCTCGATCAGAGGAAACGCCTGATCGCACAGCACTTTCAATGGGGCCAGCGCCCTGGCGGAGACAACGTCCACGCTGTTCACAGGGCCTTCGGTATATTTTTCAACGCGCTCCGGATGCACTTGCGCCGGCGCGCCGGTGACGCGAATCGCTTCGCGCAAAAACGCGGTCTTTTTGCCGTTGCTTTCGACCAGGCGGACCTGCGAGCCGGGCCTGTCGGCCAAGACGCAGGCTATGGGAATCGCCGGAAATCCACCGCCCGAGCCGAAGTCGACCCACGTTTTTGCGTCCGGCGCGAGATCGATCAGCTGCAACGAGTCCGCGACGTGACGAGTCCAGACGTATGGAATGGTCGATGGCGCGATCAGGTTCGTTGTTTTCTGCCATTTGAGCAGCAGCTCGACATAGAGCTCGAGCCGCTTGAGTGTTTCACGTGAAACAGGGCTGAGCTTGAGCGCGCGCGCCTTGTCGGTGGCGAGGTCGACGCCCTGCCGGCTCACGCGACGGACTTACGGCGGCCGCGCTTCACGTGCGCGACCAGCAACGTCAGCGCCGCCGGCGTGACGCCGTCGATCTTGCCGGCATGGCCGATCGTGCGTGGGCGATTGGCAATCAGCTTCTGCTTGGCCTCGTTCGACAGGCCGGGCATCGACGCGTAATCGAGATCGTCCGGCAGGGTGAAACTCTCGTCGCGCCGATAGGCCGCGATATCCGCCGCCTGGCGCGACAGATAGACGTCGTATTTGGCGTCGGTCTCGAGCTGCTCGGCGATTTTCGGCGCCATGTCACCGAGACGCGGCCAGAACTTTGCGAGATCGGCGATGCCGATATGCGGATAAGACAGAAGCTCGAAGGCTGAGCGGCGCTGGCCGTCTTTATTGAGCGTGAGGCCGTGAACCTCGGCTTCCTTTGGCGTCAGCGTGACCGAATTGGCGAATTCGCGCGCGTCCTTAAGCGCCGCGGACTTCACACCGTGCAGGCGCGCCCGCTCAGAGCCGACACAGCCCAGCGCAATGCCTTTGTCGGTCAGACGCTGATCGGCATTGTCGGCGCGTAGGTGCAACCGATATTCGGCGCGCGACGTGAACATCCGATAGGGCTCGTTGACGCCGCGCGTCACCAGATCGTCGATCATGACGCCGAGATAGGATTCGGCGCGGTCGAACACGATCGGCGCGCTTCCCGCGGCTGACGCTGCGGCATTGAGCCCGGCCAGAAGGCCCTGCGCGCCAGCCTCTTCATAGCCTGTGGTGCCATTGATCTGGCCGGCCAGGAACAGCCCCGGCAGGCTCTTTGTCTGCAAAGTTGGATCGAGTTCGCGCGGATCGACGTAATCGTACTCGATAGCGTATCCAGGACGGACAAAGTGCGCCTTTTCCAGCCCCGGAATGGTGGCGACGATAGCGTGCTGGACCTCTTCCGGCAGCGATGTCGAAATGCCGTTCGGGTAGACCGTCGTATCGTCGAGGCCTTCCGGCTCCAGGAAGATCTGGTGACCGTCGCGCTCGCCGAATTTGACGATTTTGTCCTCGATCGAGGGGCAATAGCGCGGGCCGGTCGACGCGATCTGCCCGGAATACATCGGCGAGCGATGGACGTTGGCGCGGATGATCTCGTGCGTCGCCGAAACCGTGCGGGTGATGCCGCATTCGATCTGCGGCGTCGTGATCCGTTCGGTCAGCATCGAGAACGGCTCCGGCACGTCGTCGCCGGGCTGCATCTCGAGGCTTTTCCAGTCGATCGTTGTGCCGTCGAGCCGTGGCGGCGTGCCGGTCTTCAGGCGGCCGAGAGTGAAGCCGTAGCGCTCAAGGGTTTTGGAAAGGCCCAAAGCCGGCGCCTCGCCGACCCGGCCGGCCGGGATTTGCGTCTCGCCGATATGGATGAGGCCGCGCAGGAAGGTGCCGGTGGTCAGGACGACCGAGGCGCAGGCGATCTCGCGGCCGTCGGCGAATTTGACCCCGGCAACGCGGCCGTCGGTGATAATGAGGTCGTCCGCCTCGGCCTCGATCACCGTCAGGTTCGCAGTAGCGCTGATTTCGGCCTGCATGGCGGCCGCATAGAGCTTGCGGTCGGCCTGGGCGCGCGGGCCGCGGACGGCGGGGCCCTTGCGGCGGTTTAGGACGCGGAATTGGATGCCGCCTTTGTCGGCGACGCGGCCCATAAGGCCGTCGAGCGCATCGATCTCGCGCACCAGGTGGCCCTTGCCGAGACCGCCGATGGCCGGATTGCAGGACATCGCGCCGACGGTGGCGAACTTGTGCGTGACCAGCGCCGTCCGCGCGCCCATGCGTGCCGCAGCCGCCGCAGCCTCGCAACCTGCGTGGCCACCGCCGATGACGACGACGTCGAACTGGTCCTGCCGATTTGACATGGGATGCTTCTAGCGAAGGGCGCGAAGCCGGTCAAAACCTCTATCGGCACATATGTTCCACGTGAAACATTTCGTCCCGATCATTTGCCGATACAGAAGTCCCGGAAAATAACGTCGAGGACGTCCTCGACATCGACGCGGCCGGTCAACCGTCCCAAAGCATGCGCGGCGGTGCGCAGTTCTTCGGCCAGGAAGTCCTCCGCATTCGCGACTGCTTCGGCCCGCTGCAAAGCCGCCAATGTCGCCTCCAGCGCGGTGCGGTGGCGGGCGCGGCTCACCAGCGATTGCTCGCCGCCCGAAAGATAATCCTCGGCGTGACGCCGCAGCTGCGCCAAAAGGGCGTCGAAACCCTCGCCGGAATCCGCCGAAAGATTGAACGTATAATCATTTATACTGAATGCCTCTTCAGCCTTACTGAGTAAGGAAACGTTAATTACCCCTCTTAATCCCTCATTAAACCGTAATCCAGGTTCATTTTTATGTGTTAAGCCAATATCAACTATATCAATCAATGGCTTATTAATCGAGATTTCTCGTTCACTTTTACAATCGCCACTGATGTCTGGTTCACTTCTACTAAGCCCTTGTTTCAATAGGTCAATTTTATTACGGACCAGCCAGACCCGGTTAGGGCGGCCGAGCGGGCCTTCTCCCTCAATCGAGTGAGACCCGGCCGCCGCGGGCTGGTTCCGACCTGCCGCACCACCTGCGGCTTCAAGCCCAGCAGCCGCCTCCGCCGCGCTGGCGTCCACCACCCACAGCACCAGATCGGCGCTCGCCGCCCGTTCGCGCGCGCGCCGCACGCCTTCCAGCTCGACCGGGTCGTCGGTGTCGCGAATGCCGGCGGTGTCGAGCAACGTCACCGGCAAGCCGCCGAGGTCGAGGTGCACCTCGACGACGTCGCGGGTGGTGCCGGCATAAGGCGACACGATCGCCGCCTCGCGCCGCGCGATGCGATTGAGCAAAGTCGATTTGCCGGCATTCGGCGGCCCGGCGATCGCCACCACCAGACCCTCGCGGAGCCGTTCGCCGCGATGCCCATCGGCCAGCGCGGCGGCAATCTCCGCTTTAAGTTCGCGGGCGATGGCCAGCGCCGGCGCAACCAGGTCTTCCGGCACATCGGCCTCATCGGAAAAATCGATGCGGGCCTCGACCAGAGCCAGCGCCTGGATCAGCCGCTTGCGCCACGTCTCGGCGCGATTGCCGAGCAGACCTTTCATCTGCCGGAACGCCTGACGGCGCTGGCCCTCGGTCTCGGCGCCGACCAGATCGGCCAGACCTTCAACCGCGGTCAGATCCAGCTTGCCGTTCTCGAAGCCGCGCCGGGTGAATTCGCCCGCCTCCGCCATGCGCAAGCCGTCGATCTGCGCCAGCGCGTCGAGAATGGCGGCGATCACCGCGCGGCCGCCATGCGCCTGCAATTCGGCGACGTCCTCGCCGGTCTCGCTGTGCGGCGCCGGAAACCACAGCACCAATGCCTCGTCGATGATTTCGCCGGAACGCGGATCGCGGATGCGGGCAAGGCCGGCCTTCCGCGGCGCGGGGATTTTGACGCCGAGCGTGGTCAACGCGGCGCCGGCGCGTGGCCCGGAAATGCGGATGACGGCAATCGCCACCGGCGGCCGGCCGGAGGAGAGGGCGAAGATAGTGGGGCGGTCTGGCATTGCAGCGCACGAAAGCGCCAGGATGTAGTGGGGTCAATAGGTCAAAAATGACTTCAAAATACAACGACAGCCCATAACCCAGCCATTACGGCACGGTCATCACTTTTGCCTGCCGAAGCACGGCTAGCGGCTCATAGGGCTTGGCATGAAACAGCATGCTGGCCGGAAGCAGCTCGGGCCGCGGCCGGCCGGACGTCATGATGATGCCGACCCCGGGCCAGCGTTGGGCCACTTGCAGCGCCAGATCCGACCCACTTAAAGTTCCAGGCATACTAACATCGGTGAAAAGCAGCCTGATTTTCGAATTCGCCTCGAAAATTAGTAACGCTTCGTCCGCGTTCTCAGCTTCGAGCACCTCGTACCCGGCATGCGTAAACATGTCGGATGCGCCCATGCGTTCGAACACATCGTCATCGACGACCATTATCAAGGCGTGATTTGGGGACTGGGTCACTGATGCAAACCCATAATGACCGCTTTCGTTCCAAATTTAGCCACCTGAATCGTGACCGTAGGCCACAACGGTTGCAGCGCCTAATTGCACGGGACCATGACAGGCCCCTTAGGAACCCAACCTTCGCCAGCCAGACCACCATCAGAACGTCCGGCGTGCGATTTATACAGACTTACAGCCAATATCGGCGCAAAGAGTATCTATTGGACTAATTTCGGCTGTCCTCCGTAAGGCATGATCCAAGTGTTTCAGGCACCGCCCGATTCACTTTTGGGGCGTGAATTCAAATTGCGGAGCAATCCTTGCAGCCAACCGGTTTCAGAGAGCAATTCGTCGGTCTCGCCGATGCCTGGGCGCTTGCGCAGGGCATCGTCGACACCGTTCGCGAGCCCGTTCTGGTGCTCGACAGCGACTTGCGCGTTATCGCCGCCAGCCGCTCCTTCTATTCCGCATTCGAGGTCAAGCCCGACGATACGCAAGGCCGGCTTCTCTACGCCTTGGGCGATGGGCAGTGGGACATTCCAAAGCTTCGCGTGTTGCTTGAGAAAATCATCCCCGAAAAGGGCGTGATGGAAGGCTACGAAGTCGAGCACCATTTTCCCGGCATCGGCAACCGCACGATGCGGTTGAATGCCCGGCAAGTGTTTTATTCCGAGGGCGCCAACACCACGATCTTGCTCGGCATGGAGGACATCACCGACCGGCGCATTCTGGAGCTGGAAAAGGACGCGCTGCTCCGGCAGTTCGAAGAATCACGCGCATTCGCGCAGGCGATCGTCGATACGGTTCGCGAACCGTTCCTGGTGCTTGATCAAGATTTGCGCGTGCTGGCGGCCAGCCGCTCGTTCTATTCAGCATTCAAGGTCAGCCCGGAGGACACGCAGGACCGGCTGCTTTACACGCTCGGCGACGGGCAATGGGACATTCCGAAACTACATTTGCTGTTGGAAAATATCGTGCCCGAACACGGCGTGATGGAAGGCTATGAGGTCGAACACGAGTTCCCCGGCCTCGGACAACGCACGATGCTGCTGAACGCCCGTCAGGTCTTCTATGAAGGCGGCACCCATACCACCATCCTGCTCGGCATCGAAGACATTACTGCCAAACAAATATTGGAGCGAGAGAAGGACGAGTTGTTGCGTGAGAAGGACGTGCTGCTGGAAGAACTTCAGCACCGAACCGCCAACAGCCTGCAGATCATCGCCAGCATCATTCTCATGAAAGCGCGCGCGGTTAAATCGGACGAGACCCGCTTTCATCTGGAAGACGCCCACAAACGGGTCCTGGCCATTGCCGCCGTGCAGAAACAGCTGCATGCATCCGCGGCCAGCGGCTCAGTCGACGTCGCGCCCTATCTCACGAATTTGTGCGAGACACTGGCAACATCGATGATCGACGACAGCCGGCCAATCTTGTTGAAGGTGATTGCCGAGGCCGGCAGCGTCACCTCGCGCCAGGCCGAAAGCCTTGGCTTGATCGTGACCGAGCTGGTCATGAATGCGCTCAAGCACGCTTTTCCCGACGACAAAATCGCGGGCCAGATCAACGTCGTCTATGATGTTGCCGGTGCCGATTGGAAGCTCTCGGTATCGGACAACGGGGTGGGCAAATCAGCCGTCGCCATCGTCAAAGTCAGGTCGGGCCTCGGCACCGGCATCATCAAGGCGTTATCGCACCAGCTCGATGCAAAAGTCGAAACCGTACTCGGGCTGCACGGCACCACCGTGTCGATTGCCCACACGGCTGTTCTGCCAAAGGCCATGCCAGTGGCAGAACTCGTGGCCTAGACCACCTCAACGCCGCGACCACGGGCTTTGGATTTCACCCAGCCAGGCTTCCATCGTAGGCTGCTGCAATGACACGTCCTCGAATCGGCCTCGCGCTCGGCAGCGGCTCGGCCCGCGGCTGGTCCCATATCGGCGTCATCGAAGCGCTGCACGAAGCAGGTATCGAATCTGATATCGTCTGCGGCTCCTCGTTCGGCGCAATCGTCGGCGCGGCTTACGTCACCAATCAGCTTCCAGCTCTCAAGAGTTTTGCTGAAACCCTGACCTGGCGCGAGATCGTGAGCCTTCTCGACGTCAGCCTGTCCGGCGGCGGTCTCATCAACGGCAAACAAATCATCGCACTCCTGCGCCGGCTCGGCATCGACAGCACAATCGAAAACTGCGCCAAGCCATACGCGGCCATTGCCACCGACCTCGAGACCGGACGCGAGATCTGGCTGCGCGAGGGCCCTATCGACGAGGCCGTGCGCGCATCGATCGCGTTGCCGGGCATCTTCAGTCCGGCCCGCAACGCCGAACGTTGGCTCGTCGATGGCGGACTGGTCAATCCGGTTCCTATATCGGCTTGCCGGGCGCTCGGCGCAGACATTGTGATTGCGGTCAATCTTAATGGCGACATTATGGGCCGGCGTTTTAAAGCCGAACCAACCACGCCCATCGGCCGCTTCGCCGCTGTTCCGCCGGAATTTCTGCGCCGTCTCATCGACCAAGTTCCGGCCAGCCTCCGGGAACAAGCAGCGGTGGTCGCGCCCAAGCTGCTGCAGTCAGCGCCAAGCCACCCCGGCTATTTCGACGTCCTCGCCAACTCAATCAACATCATGCAAGACCAGATCACACGTTCGCGGCTGGCCGGCGAACCACCGCACGTTATGCTCGTCCCAAGACTCGGCCACATCGGCCTGATGGAATATCATCGGGCCGCCGAGGCTATCGCGGAGGGACGCGCTTGCGTCGAGCAGGCGATGCCGGCGCTGCGCCGGTACATTCAGTAATTCGGCGAGATCATCTGGATGAGGCGGAATCTCCGTGCATGACACCGAGTGCGTGGCGCCCTCCATTATGCCACCACCGCCACGCAATCGATCTCGAGATCGAACGGCCCCGGCCACGAGTGAATGAACATGAAGATGCGCGACGGCGCGTCTTTCGGAAAATAACGGTCGTAGACCGCGTTGAACGTCGCGAAGTTCGCCGGCCCGGGCGTGCAATAGACATTGCATTTAAGGACGTGGCCAAGCGACGAGCCGGCGGCCGTGAGGCAGGTCTTCAACTGCGCCATCACCTGCTCGCATTGCTCTTCGAACGGCGCGGGCTTGATCTCGCCGGTGTCGGGATCGAACGGCGGTATGCCTGACAGAAAGACAAAGCCGTTGGCGATCGTCACCGGACAGACCATGCCGCTTTTACGATAGCGTTCCAGATAGGTCGAAATCGGCTCGACCCGCATGCGCTTGATCATGACAGCTCCTCGTGCGTGAGAAGCTGCTTTAGCCTGTGACGGTCCCGCAACGCTTCGGCCCCGGCCGAAGCGTCCGGATCGCAAGCTCCCCGGAACCCGCTCGTTGCGCGCGCGTTCGAGCGATGGTCCGCGGCCCTTCGGCACAGCAGACTCCCGCAATCCACCTTGCTAGACTGCCGCTAACCAAAACCGGGGGGGAAACGATGACAATCAAAATCGCGTCCCTATCTGTCGCGGTGCTGGCTTTGGCCACGCTCGCCGGAACCGCCCACGCCGCCGATCCTCACGGCACCTGGTTGCGGCCTTCGACCGGCACGCAGG
>JAQSCR010000432.1:0-1728 GCA_029945495.1 Pseudolabrys sp.
CGAGGAATTCGCCGTCGGCATTGGAGATGTGATCGCGCGTCATCGACGCGGTGATGAACAGCAAATGGCTCGCCATGCCGGCGAGCGTCTCGGCGTCGCCGGCAGTGGTGATGGTGTGCAGACCGGTGACGAAAGTCAGCTTGCCCTGCGGCATCGGCACCGGCGACCAGCGCATCGGCCCGATCGGCACGTTGCCGTCTTCGCGGGTCGGCGCGGTGCGGATGTTGCTTTTGTCGACGCGCTCGAAGCGGCCGAAATGCCGCACCGTCGGCCGGATGCGATAGAGCCAGGAGCGCTCATTCGAGGCGCGCGGCGCGGTAAAGGCCGAACCGGACAGCTGCTCGGCATAGAGGCCGTAGTCGCATTTCTGCGGCGAGTTGCGACCGACCGGGAGCGCGCCGGGCAGCGCCTCGGTCTCAAAGCTGTTGCCGAAGCCGGACATGTATGCGGCCGCCATCGCGCTCATCTCCTCCCGCTTCTTAATTGCATTTCAAATTAGTTTCTATCGCAACGATGGTCAATGACGTCCGGGTGGTCGCGCATCCTGCGCCAAGGTTACTTAACCTGCGCGCATTCTTCCAGGGCGGAACTTCCGTATTAGGCGCAAATTAGAGGTATTCCAGACTAGTTGCGTACAAACGAAGTTTCGGCCAAAATTCTCAGCATGCGCGAAGCTGGCCCAATCCTTGGCCTGCCGGCGCCGGAGAATGCGGCAATCCAGCGATGACCGACTCGTCCGCTCCAGCAATGCCCGCCCAATTGGGCAGTGCCGAGGCGGCGCTTAAGCTGGAAGACTTCCTGCCTTATCGGCTCAATGTCTGCGCCAACATCGTGTCGAACGCGCTGTCGCGCATCTATGCCGAACGCTACAAAATCGGCGTGCCGGAATGGCGCGTGCTGGTCACGCTCGGCCAATTCGGCATGATGACCGCCAAGGCGATCGGTATTCACAGCCACATGCACAAGACCAAGGTGTCGCGCGCGGTCGCCATGCTGGAGCGCCGCAAACTCGTCGCGCGGCGCGCCAACCGCGATGACTTGCGCGAGGCGTTCCTGTCGCTGACGCCGGCGGGGAGCGATATCTACCGCGACCTGGCCCCCAGCGCGCTGGAATTTGCCCGCAAGCTGATGGAAACGGTGGAACCGGCCGACCGCGCCGCGTTCGGCCGCGCCCTCAACAAGCTGACCGAGCGCTCAGCGCAGATCGCCGCCGATATCGCCAAAGGCAGCAATCCCGGATAGTTTGCTCCCGACATTGTCTCTATTTGCTTGCGCATGATCTTATCCGAAAACCGGTCTCCATCCCCGATCGGGGTCGAGGACATGCTTTTCGGGATCATGCGCGCCACACGGGAGTCCTTTCGTGAAGCTCTATTCCTATTTCCGGTCGTCCGCCGCCTATCGGGTACGGATCGCGCTCAATCTCAAGGGCCTGCCCTATGAGATGGTGTCGATCCATCTGACCAAGGATGGCGGCCATCAACGCTCGCCGGAGTTCCGCGCGGTCAATCCGCAGATGCGCGTCCCGGCGCTGAAACTGTCCAGCGGCGAAGTGCTCACGCAATCGCTCGCCATCATCGAGTATCTCGACGAGATCAATCCCGAGCGGCCGCTTTTGCCGGCCGACGCGCTGGCGCGCGCCAAGGTCCGCGCCGCCGCGCAACTGATTGCCTGCGACATTCACCCACTCAACAACCTCGTTGCGCTGCAATATCTCAAACGCACGCT
>JAQSCR010000432.1:1773-3135 GCA_029945495.1 Pseudolabrys sp.
AAGCACGAGCAGCCGGAAATCGACGCCTGGTATCATCACTGGGTGATCGAGGGTTTCACCGCGCTCGAAGCCATGATCCAGCCCGGTCCCTATGCCTGCGGCGCGCATGTCACGCTTGCCGACATCTGCCTGGTGCCGCAGGTCTATAACGCCCGCCGGCTGAAAGTTCCTATCGATAAATTTCCGAAAATCGTCGGCGTCGAAACCGCCTGCCTGAAGCTGCCGGCATTCGACAAAGCGCGGCCGGAAAACCAGCCGGACGCCGAGTGACGCAGACCCGCGGGCCTGCTAGACGAAGGCCCGAAATAACGGCCCCTCCAAGCCAATTGCGATTAGACCGGTGAATCCCTCCAAGCTCGTTCGCGTCATCCTTTGGATGGTCGGCGCCCTGCTGTCGTTTTCGATGATGGCGGTGTCGATCCGCCAATTGTCGGGCGGCGGCTTGAGCATCTTCGAAATCCTGGCCATCCGCAGCGGCGTCGCGCTGCTGGTGCTGCTCATCCTCCTCGCGGCGCGTCCCGAACTGCGTGTTCTGACGCGGCCGCATCGCCTGGCGCTGCATACGTTTCGTAACGTCGTTCACTACATCGCGCAATTTGCCTGGGCGACGAGCCTGACCATGTTGCCGCTCGCTATGGTGTTTGCGCTCGAGTTCACGATGCCGGCATGGACCGCGCTGCTCGCGGTCTGGATCCTCAGCGAGAAGATGACGGTGAGCCGCATCGGCGTGGTCGTTTTCGGCCTGATCGGCGTGCTGGTCATCCTGCGGCCCGGCCTGACCGACGTCAATCCGGCGGCGATGCTCGTTCTGGGGGCGGCCTTCGGCTATGCGGTCATCATGATCGCGACCAAGCAACTGACCTCGACCGAATCCACGTTTGCGATCATTTTCTGGATGGCGGTCATTCAGTTCCCGCTGTCGCTGCTCGGCAGCAATCCGGCCAACTTTCTCTCGTTGGCCCCGAGCCACATTTTGCCCGCAATCGCCGTCGGCGTCGGCGGTCTGACGTCGCATTACTGCCTTAGTAATGCCTTCCGCGCGGGCGATGCCACTTTGGTCGTCCCGCTCGATTTCATGCGGATACCGTTGATCGCGGTGGTCGGCTGGGCGTTCTACGGCGAGCGGCTCGATATTTTCGTGCTGCTCGGCGCGTTGATCATCATCGCCGGGGTGATCTGGAACCTGCGATCCGAGCACGCACGGGCGCGCGACAGTCTCGCACAGCCCGGGTTTCCCGATTAGAGTATCGCCATGAAACGACCTGTTTTCACATTGCTGGTGGCGGCCGCGATCGGCCTTTCGGCGTCGGACGCGGCATGGTCGCAGGCAGGCAGCCCGACCTGCCAACGGCTGGAAACCCA
>JAQSCR010000432.1:3145-10816 GCA_029945495.1 Pseudolabrys sp.
TCGCTCGACCGCGGCAACGGCGATCCGGCGCGCGCCGACCGCATCAGGCGCGCCGAAGATGCGCTCAATCGCCAGCAGAACGACGTCGACCGGCTGGTCGAGCAAGGCCGGCGCAGCAATTGCGAAAGCTCCGGTTTCTTTTCGATCTTCAGCCAGCCGCCGCCGCAATGCGGCGCGATCAACCGGCAGATCGGCCAGCAGCGCAACACCCTCGAGCGCATGCAGGTCGAGTTCGAGCAGCTCAATGGCGGCACCGCCGAGCGCGCCGCGCAACGCCAGTCGCTGCTGATTTCACTCGGCGAGAACAATTGCGGCGCGCAATACCGCTCGGCCGCGCTGCAAGGCCAGCAAGGCGGTTTCTTCGACCGGCTGTTCGGCGGCAACAGCAATAGCGGAAACTTTTCGACGCCATCCGGGCCGATGGGCGGCACGTTCCGCACCCTCTGCGTGCGCTCCTGCGACGGCTATTATTTCCCGATTTCGTACGCGACCACGCCCGAGCGTTTCCGCGACGACGAGCAAGCCTGCCAGCGCATGTGCCCGGCGGCGGAAGTGGCGCTCTACGCCTATCACAATCCCGGCGAGGAAGTGTCGCAGGCGGTGTCGCTCAGCGGCCAGCCCTATACAGCGCTGCCGAACGCCTTCAGCTATCGCAAGGCGCTTACCCCGTCGTGCAGCTGCCGCAAGCCCGGCGAAAGCTGGGCCGCCGCGCTCAAGACGCTGGGCGGCGACGCCACCGTCGCGCCCGGCGACGTGGTGGTGACTGAGCAGAACGCCAAGCAACTGTCGCAGCCGCGCATCGGCGCCGACGGCAAGCCGATCCGTCGCGATCCGCGCGCGCCGGCCAATGCCGCGACGCCGGGACAGCCGGCGGCGGAAGCGCCGGTCACGACCGAACCCGGCAAACGCGACGTGCGCACCGTCGGGCCGACGTTTTTGCCGGCGCGGTAATTGCCGTTCCACTGAGATTTAGAAATCGAAAGCTTCGGTCTTGGCCGGCTGACCGGTGACGAGCGATGTGTCGGGCGACGGCAACGGCGCTCCGGAATCGCGGAAGCGGTTGGTGATCGGGTAACGGCGATCGCGGCCGAAATTCTTCAAAGTCACCTTCACGCCCGGCGCCGCTTGCCGGCGTTTGTATTCGGCGATGTTGAGCATGCGTTCGATCCGTACCACGATGTCGCGGTCAAAGCCGGCGGCGACGATGGTCGAGATCGGTTCCTCGCGCTCGACCAGCCGCTCCAGGATGGCGTCGAGCACGCTGTAAGGCGGCAGCGAGTCTTCGTCTTTCTGGTTCTCGCGCAATTCGGCCGTCGGCGGCCGGGTGATGATGTTGTCCGGAATGACGACGCCATCGGGGCCGAGTGCACCGGCGGGCTTCCAGTCATTGCGCAGACGTGACAGCCGGAACACCTCGCTCTTGTAGAGATCCTTGACCGGATTGAAGCCGCCGTTCATGTCGCCATACAAAGTGGCGTAGCCGACCGACATTTCCGACTTGTTGCCGGTGGTCACCACCATCAGATTGAACTTGTTGGAGATCGCCATCAGGATGGTGCCGCGCGCGCGCGCCTGCAGATTTTCCTCGGTGACGTCGCGGGCGCGGCCGGCAAAGGCCGAAGCCAGCGCCTTCTCGAGGCCTTCGACCGCCGGCGCGATCGGGATGATTTCGTAGCCGACGCCAAGCGCCTTGGCGCAGGCGGCCGCGTCGTCGAGCGATTCCTGCGCGGTGAACTTGTAGGGCATCATGACGCAGCGGACGCGGGCAGCGCCCAACGCGTCGACAGCCATCGCCGCGCACAACGCCGAATCGATGCCGCCCGACAGGCCGATGACGACGCCGGGAAATCCGTTCTTGTTGACGTAGTCGCGCAAGCCCAGCACGCAAGCCGCATAGTCGGCACGCTCGGCCTCGACCGCGGCGACCATCGGTCCGTTCTCGCAAATCCAGGTCGCGCCGCGGCGAACCCATTGCGTGGTGACGATGGCTTCCTCAAACGCACCGAGTTGGAACGCCAAGGAGCAATCGGCATGCAGACCGAACGAGACGCCGTCGAAGATCAGTTCGTCCTGGCCACCGATCTGGTTCACGTAGATCGTCGGCAGGCCCTGCTCGGTGACGCGGGCCACCGCGATGTTGAGCCGCACGTCGCCTTTCTGACGCCAATACGGCGAACCGTTCGGCACCACCAGCATCTCGGCGCCCGTCTCGGCCAGGCATTCGACGATTTCCTCGCCCCAGATATCCTCGCAGATCGGTACGCCAATGCGCACGCCGCGGAAATTCACCGGACCGGGCATCGGGCCCGCCGCGAAGACGCGCTTTTCGTCGAAAACGCCGTAATTCGGCAGATCGACCTTGAAGCGCAGCGCGGTAATGGCGCCGCCGTCGAGCAGCGCGACCGCGTTATAGAGCTTGCCGCCATCGACCCAGGGCGTGCCGACCAGCAGCGCCGGTCCGTCGCTGGCGGTCTCGCGCGCAAGCGTTTCGATGGCCGCGCGGCAGGCGGCCTGAAACGCCGGCTTGAGCACCAGGTCTTCCGGCGGGTAGCCGGCGATGAACAGTTCGGGAAACACCACAAGGTCGGCGCCCTGCGCCGCCGCTTCGCTGCGGGCGTAGCGCACCTTCTCGGCATTGCCGGCGATGTCGCCGACAGTCGAGTTGAGCTGCGCGCAGCAGATCGCCAGTTTGTCGGCGGGACGGCTATTCATGTGAATTCTCTACCGTCTCGCTATGGCGCCCAGCAATGAGCACCGGTGCAAGGCTCGTCTGCGGGGCACGAGGCCCCGCAAACATGTCGCGCCCTAGAGCCCGGACACCGCCTGGATCGGCTTGGCCGAACGCTCCTTCTTGAGCAAATCGGACAAAAGGAACGCCATATCGATCGCCTGCTCGGCGTTGAGCCGCGGATCGCAGACCGTGTGATAGCGGTCGTTGAGGTCGGCGTCCGAGATGGCGCGCGCGCCGCCGGTGCATTCGGTGACGTTCTGCCCGGTCATTTCCAGATGCACGCCGCCGGCATGGGTACCTTCCGCCGCGTGCACATCGAAGAACGCGCGCACCTCTTTCAGGATCAGGTCGAACGGCCGCGTCTTGTAGCCCGAGGCGGAGGTGATGGTGTTACCGTGCATCGGATCGCACGACCACAGCACCACCCTGCCCTCGCGCTTGAGCGCGCGCACCAGAGCCGGCAGATGATCGCCGACCTTGTCGGCACCGAAGCGGCCGATCAGCGTCAGACGGCCGGCCTCGTTGTCGGGATTGAGAATATCGACCAGCCGCAGCAGATCGTCGGCCTTCAGCGACGGGCCGCACTTCAAGCCGATCGGGTTCTTGATGCCGCGCGCCCATTCGATATGCGCATGATCGTGCTGGCGGGTCCGGTCGCCAATCCAGATCATGTGACCGGACGTGGCGTACCAATCGCCGGTGGTCGAATCGATGCGGGTGAAAGCCTGTTCGTAGCCGAGCAGCAGCGCTTCATGGCTGGTGTAGAAATCGGTGGTGCCGAGCGCCGAGTCGACCGCGAAGGTCAGGCCGCAGGCGCGCATGAAATCGAGCGCGCCGGAAACGCGGTCGGCGAGATCGGCATAGGCCTTGGACTGCGGACTATCGCTGACCGATTGCAGCATCCACTGATGAACGTTCTCGACGCTGGCATAGCCGCCTTTGGCGAAGGCGCGCAGCAGGTTCAGCGTCGCCGCCGACTGCCGATAAGCTTCCACCTGGCGGCGCGGATCGGGACGGCGCGCTTCCTCGGTGAAGGCGATGTCGTTGATGATGTCGCCGCGATAGCTCGGTAGCTCGACGCCGTCGCGCTTCTCGGTGCCCGACGAGCGCGGCTTGGCGAACTGGCCGGCGATTCGGCCGACCTTCACCACCGGCGAGGCGCCGGCATAGGTCAGGACGATCGCCATCTGGAGGAAGACGCGGAAGAAATCGCGGATGTTGTTGGCGCCGTGCTCGGCAAAGCTTTCGGCGCAATCGCCGCCTTGCAGCAGGAAGGCCTGGCCTTGTGCGACGCGGCCGAGCGCCTTCTTCAGATTGCGCGCCTCACCGGCAAAAACCAGCGGCGGAAATGTCGCCAACTGCTTTTCGGTATCGCCCAGCACCTGCGGGTCCGGATACTCCGGCACCTGCAGGACCGGTTTCTTGCGCCAACTATCGGGCGTCCAACGCTCAGCCATCACCAATACTCCAACGAGTTTCGGGGGTTATACACGAACCCCGCCGCAAGGCGCCAGCCATTCGGCACCGCTAAAGTTAAGCGCGCTTTGCCGAAATTGAAGCGCCGATCACGCCTTGGCGCGGGTATGGCGGGCGGCGCGCTCCCGCATGGTGACCAGTTCCTCGGCCATGGTCGGATGCACCGCCATGGTGGCGTCGAAATCGGCCTTGGTCGCCCCCATTTTGACGGCAATACCGATCACCTGGATCAATTCGCCGGCGTCCGGCCCGGCAATGTGGCAGCCGACCACCCGGCCCGAGATGCCGTCGACCAGGAGCTTCATGAACACCCGGGTAGCGCAGCCCGACAGGGTCGCCTTCATCGGCCGGAAACTGGTCTTGTAGACATCGACGATATCGAACGCGGCGCGCGCCTGCGCTTCGGTCAATCCGATGACGCCCAGCTCTGGCTCGGAGAACACCGCTGTCGGCACTTCCGCGTGATCGACCTTGGTCGGCTTGCCGCCATAAAGGGTGTCGGCAAAGGCGTGTCCCTCGCGGATCGCCACCGGCGTCAGATTGACGCGATTGGTGACGTCGCCGACGGCATAGATATTCGGCACCGACGTTTTCGAATAATCGTCGACCGCGATGCCGCCGTGTTCGTGAAATTTGACGTGAAGTGCTTCCAGCCCTAGCCCCATGACGTTGGGACGGCGTCCGATCGCAAACATAACCTTGTCGGCGGTCACCGCGCTACCATCGGACAGCCGTGTCACGAATTCGCCGCCGGCTGGCTCGATCGCCGTCACGGTATGCCCGCAGGTAATCGTAATGCCGCGACTGCGCATTTCACTGCACAGGTGTTCGCGCACATCGTCGTCGAAGCCGCGCAGGATGTTTTCGCCGCGATAGACCAAGGTCACTTCGCTGCCGAGGCCGGCGAAGATGCAGGCGAACTCGACCGCGATGTAACCGCCGCCCTGGATAACGATACGCCGCGGCAACTCGGCCAGATGCAGCGCTTCATTCGAGGAAATGGCGTGCTCGATACCGGGGATGGCTGGCCCCATATGCGGCCAGCCGCCGGTCGCGATCAGGATGGTCTCAGTGTGTACCCGCGCGCCGGACGAAAGACGCACGGTATGGGCGTCTTCCAGCACCGCGCGGCTTCGCACCAACTCGACCTTGAAGCGCTCCAGCGTCGAGACATAGGCCGCTTCCAGGCGATCGATTTCGCGATCCTTGTTGGCGATCAAAGTCGGCCAGCTGAATGTCGGAGCCGCCGGCACCGTCCAGCCGAAGCCGGCGGCGTCCTCGAATTCGTGGCCGAAACGCGAGGCATAAACCAGCAGCTTCTTCGGCACACAGCCGCGGATCACGCAGGTGCCGCCAACGCGGAATTCCTCCGCCACCATCACGCGCGCGCCGTAGCTTGAGGCAATGCGCGCCGCGCGCACGCCGCCAGAGCCCGCCCCGATGACGAAGAGATCGACGTCGTTGTCAGCCATGGGAGTTTATCGCCCGCCCGAAAATAAACCGTCCGTTAAAGCCGTCCGGCGCGCGCCGGGCGTCATCGCTTACAGCGCAATCGCTTAAAGCGCATGACCCTTCTTTTTTAGTTCTTCGCGCATCTTGGCGGTCACTTCGTCGGACAGCTTGTTGGCCCAGTCCTGCGCGAATTTCAGACTTGCATTGACGACGATCCCCTGCTCGGCGACGTATTTCTTGCCGACCGCTGAATTGTAAAAAGCCAGCAGTTCCTTGAGCTCTTGCTCGGTGAAGTGTTCGGCATAAATCTTGGCCACTTCGGCGTAGAGTTCGTTGAGGCGCGGCGTCAGATCGGCGCGCATCTGCGTGGCGATTACGTTGAGGTCGCCGGCCAGGCCGGGGTTCTGCTGCAGGAACAGGAGCTTCGACTGTTCGACGACGCCGGGGACCAGGCTGTTGAACAGCGTGGTGGCGCCGGTCATTTTCACCAGTTCGCCGGCAACCGCCAGTGCGGCCGGCGTTGGCGGCGCAGCCAGGGCCGGCAGCGGTGACGACAGAGCGGCGCCCACCAGGGCCAATTGCATGGCGCGCCGGGTTGCCTGCAGAAAAGTCATTAGCGTAGCTCCATTTTGTTCAAATAATTCATGTCCGCTCGACGATTCTGACGCCGGCCGGCCCGCCGATAATGGCCATCCGGGCCATCCCGACGAACAGACCGTGCTCCATAACCCCTGGGATAAGCGACAGCGCATGCGCCAACGCTACTGGATCGTCAATCCGGCCTAACTGGGCATCGATAATCCAGTGGCCCCCATCCGTGACGAAAGCATGGCCGTCCTTGCCCAGCCGCAGCTTAAGCGGCCCGCTGCGCTGAATACCGGCAATCGCCTTGTCCACCGCCCGCAAGGTCGCCGCGAAGCCGAACGGGGTCACTTCAATGGGAAGGGGAAAGGCGCCAAGCTTCGCAACGCACTTGCTCTCATCGGCAATTACCAGCATGCGCGCCGACGCCGCCGCGACGATTTTTTCGCGCAGCAGCGCGCCACCGCCGCCTTTGATCAGGCTCATATCGGGCGCGATTTCGTCGGCGCCATCCACCGTCAGATCGAGCTCGGGCGTCTCGTCGAGCGTCGTCAACCTAATGCCGCAGGCCATCGCCTGGGCATGGGTCGCCTCCGAGGTCGGCACTGCGACGATATCGAGGCCGGCGCGAACGCGCTCGCCGATCAGGTCGACAAAGTGCTTGGCGGTCGACCCGGTACCCAGGCCAAGCCGCATCCCCGGCGTGACGAATTCGACGGCACGGGCGGCAGCGGCTCGCTTCTGATCATCGGCATTCAGGGTCAACGCTGGAATCCTCGCATTCGATTGTGGGTTTGCATTCCGGAACCGGCACCAGATCTGCCTGCGGCAGGCCTGTCTAGCGCCGTTCGGATGGTCTGAATAGCCGAAAAGCCGGTCAAAAAGCTGCGGATCGGCCTTGCATCGGCCGCGCACGGCGGCTAGCGATCGCAACCATGTCAGCCCCCACCATCATATTCGACCTCGACGGCACCCTGGTCGAGACCGCGCCCGATCTCGTCGCCACCCTTAATGTCGTCCTGGCGAGCGAGGGCATGGCACCGGTGCCTTACGAGATCGCGCGCAATTATGTCGGCGGCGGCGCCAAGCTGATGATTGCGCGCGGCATCGAAGCCGAAGGCCGAACGGTCGACGACGCCACGCTCGACCGGATGTTTGCCGATTTCATCGCCTACTATGCCGCCAATGTCGCCGTGCATTCACGACCCTATCCCGGACTGACCGAGGCGCTCGACAAACTCAGCGAGCGTGGCTGGCGTTTCGCGGTGTGCACCAACAAGCTCGAGCATCTCTCGGTGTTGCTGCTCAACGAATTGAAACTCACGCACAGGTTCGAAGCGATCTGCGGCCAGGATACGTTCGGCATCCAGAAGCCCGACCCGGAGATTCTCCGCCGCACCATTGCCGCCGCCGGCGGCGACGTGCGGCAG
>JAQSCR010000432.1:10826-15450 GCA_029945495.1 Pseudolabrys sp.
CCCGCTCGACGCCGCCCGCGAGCTCGAACATAAGATCGGCGATTCCGAGACCGACATTCTGACGGCACGCGCCACCGGCATTCCCGTGATCGCCGTCGATTTTGGCTACAGCGAACGGCCCGTATCCGAATACGGACCCGACCGGCTCATCAGCCATTTCGCGCAGCTTCCCGGCGAGATCGCCGGCATTTCGTTCGCAAACTGATCGCACCGCCGCCACAATTATGGTTAACACGGTAAGGTTAACGGCGCTCCGCTTGTTGCCTAGCCTTGGCGGTGCCCGTATCCTTGCACAAACGGCTTGTTGCCTCCCGAGGCTTATTGCGTTCACCGTGTGAGTGGGTCTGGTTAAAATGATGTATCGAGTGATTGCGATCGTCGGTGGTGCACTTGCGCTTGGCGCGTGTTCATCGACTTCAGACTGGATGAACCTCGACGGCTTGAAGCCGGGGCCGATGACCGACACGGTACGATTTGAATCCGAACCGCCCGGCGCCGAAGCCAAGACATCGAACGGCCAGACCTGCCGCACGCCCTGCGCGCTGGCACTGCCGGTCGAAGCACCGCTGACCGTCACCTTCTCGCTGAACGGCTACCAGCCCGAAAGCGAAACCATCGAACCGATCGCGCAAACCGGCAATCCGCCGCAAATGCGGCCGAACCCGGTGATGGTCGAACTGACGCCAGCGCCGCCGCCGGCCAAGCCGGTCAAGAAACCAGCGGCGAAGAAACCAGCGGCAAAGAAACCGGCGGCCAAACCCGCCGCCAAGCCGGCAACACGTCCGCAGCAGGGCACCGCGCCCGCCGCCGCGCCGGCGCAGCAGCCGGCGCCCGCGGCCGCCGCTCCGTGGCCGGCGCCGCCGAAGCAGTAATTCTCCACCCGATGCCGACAATTCGCGCCGACGATGGACCCGTCGGCGGCGGTTTTGTCTTATGTCAGGGCGTTACCTGGACGCCATGGTCAAGATCGGCCACAGTTCCTATATAAAGCGGATCAGTTGATCCGCTTTGCCTGGGATAACCGATGGCCCCGACCCCTGTCGCCTCCACGATCGATGTTGCCGGCGCGCGCCCTCGCCCGCTGATCGATCCGTTTGCGCGCGCCATTACCTATCTGCGCGTCTCGGTGACCGACCGCTGCGACTTCCGCTGCGTCTACTGCATGTCCGAGCATATGAGCTTCCTGCCGAAGGCCGATCTCCTGAGCCTCGAGGAACTCGACCGGCTGTGCAGCGCTTTCGTCGCCAAGGGCGTCAACAAATTGCGCCTGACCGGCGGCGAGCCTTTGGTCCGCCGCGGCATCATGACGCTGGTGGCGTCGCTGTCGCGTCATCTCAAGAGCGGCGCACTCAAGGAACTCACCCTCACCACCAACGGCTCGCAGTTGGAAAAATACGCCGCCGAGCTCAAAGGTCATGGCGTCGAACGCATCAACGTATCGCTCGATACGCTCGACCCGGACAAGTTCCGCGCCATCACGCGCTGGGGCGATCTCGGCAAGGTCATGTCCGGCATCGACGCGGCGCAGGCCGCCGGCCTTCAGGTCAAGATCAACGCCGTCGCGCTCAAGGGCGTCAACGAGGACGAGATCGCCGGCTTGATGGATTGGGCGCATGGCCGCGGCATGGATCTCACCGTGATCGAGGTGATGCCGCTCGGCGAAATTGGCGAAGATCGTCTCGATCAGTATCTGCCGTTGTCGATGGTGCGGGCCAGGCTTTCCGAACGCTACACGCTTGACGACATCGATTATCAGACCGGCGGGCCGGCGCGTTATGTGCGCGTCAAGGAAACCGGCGGGCGGCTCGGCTTCATCACGCCGATGACGCATAACTTCTGCGAGTCCTGCAACCGGGTGCGCATCACCTGCACCGGCACGCTTTACATGTGCCTCGGCCAGGAGGACGCCGCCGATTTGCGCGCGCCGCTGCGCGCCTCGGAAAGCAACGACTTGGTCAACGCCGCGATCGACGACGCGATCACACGCAAGCCGAAAGGCCATGATTTCGTGATCGACCGCCGTCAGCATCGGCCGGCGCTGTCGCGGCATATGAGCGTGACCGGCGGCTAAACGCTTCGATCGGACCTAGGCCGCCTGGCCTTTTGCGGTGACAAGGTCGCGCAATTCCTCCGCCCGCAGCCGCGACGGCGCAAAGCTGATCCCGCAACTATCGGCGACGGCGCGCACGACTTTTCCCGATATCGCCTTCATGCCGGGAAATGTCAGGGCGATCTCGGCGCCAGCCGGCAACGCGCACGTCGTGACGATCCGGGCGCCGCCTTCGCTGACGTCCTGCACCGTGACCTCGCCGGTCGACCCGGCATGGTCCAGCCGGGCCCGCAAATTGACCTCATAGCGCGGGTGTTCGCGCAGATCGGCCGTGACCGCGTTGCGGACGATCGCCGGGATGTCGCCGCACAGAGTCAACGAGGTCGCCTGCATGTCGGTGGCGACGGCGGAAACGTCTTTCGCGGTGGCGCGCGAGCGTTCCACCATGCCGGCGATGCCGGCCATGCGTCCGGCGACGTCCGACACCGCGGCGCTGCTCTCACGTGCGCTTGATGAAAAATCCGCGGTCGCGGCGCGTTGCTGCTCGACCGCCGCCGACACCGATTGCGTGACGTCGGAAAGCTGGTCGATGGCCTCGGCGATGCCGGCCAATGCAGTCACGGCCTCGCGGGTGGTGGATTGAATTTCCGCGACCTTGACGCCGATCCGCTGGGTCGATGCCGCGGTGCGCGTCGCCAGAGTTTTGACCTCGCCGGCGACCACCGAGAAGCCGCGCCCCGCTTCGCCGGCCCGCGCCGCTTCGATGGTTGCGTTCAGCGCCAGCAGATTAGTCTGCGCCGCGATCTGATTGATGACCGTGACAATGTCGCCGATCTGATCGGCGGCCTTGGCGAGCGCATCGATGGTGTTGCGCGAAGCATTGGCGCGCGCCACCGCTTCACGACCGAGACGGCTGCCACGCGTGACCTGGGCCGAGATATCGTCGATCGCCTGCGTCACCTGGTCGGACAATTGACCGGCGGCCTGGTTCAGCGCGCGCGAGCCTTCGGCAGCGACCGCGGTCTCGTCGAAGGCCGCACGGACCGTATCAAGCGCCGCCAGCATGTCGTCGGCTTTGAATTGCAACGTCGCCGCGCCATTCACGATCGGCTGGATGCCGCCTTCGGTCGCCTGCTCGACCTGACGTGCCAGGTTGGACAAATTCTGCCGGCGCGAGGCCTGCCGGGTGCGGTCGAGATCATCGTGAACCAGCTCGCGGCGCTGCCGTTCCCCCAGAATCTCAGCCAGCCGCTCGGTCGCGGCCTGAAGCTGCGCGATCTCGCCCCGCCTCGACGACACGTGCATGGCCACCTGTCCTTCGGCACAGGCGATGGCGTCGATCGTCGCTGCAACCTCGGCGATGGGCCGCGCGATCGCGCGTACCAGCGAGCGAACCGTCAGGGCGGCCAAACCGGCAATGCCGCCGCCGACGGCGACCTGGACATAAAATGCGTTGGCCGCACCGGCCAATGGGACCAACTGCTGCGCGGCCACGACGGCACATGTCGGCAGCACAACGGCCACCGCCAACCGCTCGGCAATCGTTAGCTGCCGCATGGTTCACCTTGCGCGCCTGTGCCGTCCCGGCCGGATGCCCAAATTGGCGATTTTGCCGGACGGCCTGGCGGTACTTTGTAGCCCGACCGGGGTTAACCGGCGGTTTAGGGTCCGTTAACCATGGGTTTCCGTGCAAGGCAGCTCCGGCAGCCGCGCGCCAGCTCCATTTTTTTCACCGAGATTCCTGCTCGCTTAGACCAATTTCGCCATTGACGGCCGATGGCGGCATCGGATTAGGTGGCGATAGTGGCCGTTGGCCACCGCCGTGGGGGCGTAAAAGCAAAATAAAATGCCGGCCGGCGGGATAACGATGGCCGTACAGAGGGGAATTGCCAGTGGGCGCTCTTGACGCAGTGCTAAAGGCGTTGCTGCCGGCAACGCGTGTTATCGACGCCACGACCACGTGGCTCGGCAAGCGGATCGCGTGGTTGATCCTTGCCGCGGTGCTCGTCTCGGCGGTCAATGCCAGCATCCGCAAGATCTTCGACACTCGTCGAACTCCTGGCTCGAACTGCAATGGGTGCTGTTCAGCATGGTGTTCCTGCTGTGCTCGCCATGGACCCTGCTCGCCAACGAACACATCCGCATCGACATCGTGAACCAGATGCTGCCGAAGCCGGTGCGCAACTGGATCGACACGATCGGCCATGCGTTTTTTCTGGTGCCGCTGACCGTCGTCATGATCATCACCGGCTGGCCCTTCTTCTACCGCTCGTTCCTGATCAATGAGCAGTCGGGCAATGCCGGCGGCCTGCCGCAGTGGCCGAGCAAGGGGCTGGTCGTCCTCGGCTTCACCTTCCTGCTGGTGCAAGGCATCTCCGAACTGATCAAGCGCATCGCGATTATGCGCGACCTGATTCCGGACCCGCACGAAAACCAGCAGGATGCGCTCGAAGCCGAAGTCGAGCATATCGTCGAAGCCATCGAAAAGCGTTGAACGCCGCCAGCGGCCGCCGGAGTCTTTCATGATAGCTATTCTCATTCATAACATGGCGCCGATTATGTTCGGCTCCTTGG
>JAQSCR010000433.1:0-5228 GCA_029945495.1 Pseudolabrys sp.
AAATGCCCGCGGACGCCGGCCCGCTCCCCACGAGCCGGCGCAACCGGTTCGCAGCCCCTCATGTGGGGCGGGCAGGGATGTAGGTATATTAGCATAGGAGAGAAGTCAATAGCGAGTAGGAATAAATTATTTTGGGCCGACGGTTCGCCCAAGCCCGTCATGGCCGGGCTTGTCCCGGCCATCCACGTCTTGCTTGCTGATGTGCTGAAAAGAAAGACGTGGATGCCCGGGCCAAGCCCGGGCATGACGGACGGGTTTGCGTGTCCCGGGCGCGGCGCAGCGCGTAACGCAGTGGAGCGGTGGGCCGCAGACCCGGGACCCCGGTTGCTAGCCGGAAGAAAGCGGGACCCCGGATCAGCGTCGCACCACTGCGTGGCGCGCCGCATCCGGGGAACGGCGGCGATCACTGCCGTCATGGCCGGACATAGCCGTCCGCAGGACGGCGTCGCTTCGCTCGCCTATGTTCCGGGCATCCACGCCTTGTTTGTTTTGATGAAGCCTGGAAAGACGTGGATGGCCGGGACAAGCCCGGCCATGACGGCGAGGGTCACTAGTTGACGGTCTGCTTCTTATCCGCCCCCGCCATCCAGCTGATGATCGGCATCGCCGGCAGCACCCAGCCGAGCCCTGCGACGACGTAATAGATCGCCGCGACAAAGCCGTTGATGTCGGTCAGCACCGACTGCGCCAGCGCCATGGCGAGCAGCGCCCAAACCATCACGAGCGTGAGGAGGGCGATGGTGCCGATAAATCTGCGGGCGCGGGGCGGCATGGGAGACTCCTGAATTCTTTCCGTTTGAGTTGGCGCAGGAAGGACCCCCACCCCCGACCCCTCCCCGCATAGCTCGCCGGACGGCGAGCGTCCGCTCGCCTATGGGGGAGGGGAGTAGACAGAGTGTGCCGCGCCAATATCGGCATCGACGAAAGATGCTCACGCGATTTGCGTTTCTTGCGCCCCTGACTATATGGTCCGCGCACCCTCCCGCAAGGGCATTGAGACAGCGCGCGATCATGCCGGAAACCACGCCTTTTTCAGATGCCAATGCGCGCCGCTTGCGCGCGGTGCGGCTGTGGCTTTATGCCGTCGCCGCCATGATCTTTTTGACGCTTGTTGTCGGCGGCGCCACGCGGCTGACGGAATCGGGACTGTCGATCACCGAGTGGAAGCCGGTGACCGGCGTGCTGCCGCCGCTGACGCAAAGCGACTGGCAGGACGAATTCGCCAAATACCAGGCGATCCCGCAATACCGCGAGCGCAACCAGGGCATGAGCCTTTCGGCGTTCAAGACGATCTATTTCTGGGAGTGGTCGCACCGGCTGTTGGCGCGCTCGACCGGCTTTGTGTTTCTCGTGCCGTTTTTGTTTTTCCTCTGGCGCGGCGATGTGCCGAAGGCCTTGCGGGCGCGGTTGTGGACGATTTTTGCCGGCGGCGCCGCGCTCGGCGCGGTCGGCTGGTGGATGGTGTCGTCCGGGCTTGCCGGCAGCAATCTCGTCAGCGTGTCGCAATATAGGCTCGGCTTTCATCTCACCTTAGCGTGCGCGATCTACGCCGCGGTGCTGTGGACCGCGCAAGGCCTGCGGCGGCTCACGCCGCCCGAGGTGCCGGCGCGGCAGCGCCTCGGCGCGCTGGCGATCGCGCTGCTGATGCTGGTGCAGATCTATCTCGGCGCGCTGGTCGCAGGCCTCGACGCTGGGCTGACCTATAACACCTGGCCGTTGATCGACGGCGCCTTCGTGCCGGATGGCGCGCGGCTGTGGTTCGTGCAGCCTGCCTGGCGCAATCTGTTCGAGAATACGCTGACGGTGCAGTTCGATCACCGCATGCTGGCCTATACGATTTTCGTTCTCGCGCTGTGGCACGCCTTTGACGCGCGGCGGTGCGCATCGGCGCGCGGCGCGCTGTGGCTGGCGGGTGGCATCACTTTGCAGGCGGGGCTCGGCATCGTCACGCTGCTGCATCAGGCGCCGCTGGCGCTGGCGCTGGCGCACCAGATGCTGGCGATTGTGGTGTTCAGCATCGCCATCGTCCATGCGGAGAAATTGTCGCGGCGCACGAACGCCCGCGCGGTGAATTTGGCGGAGCAGGGCGCATGATCGATGTTAAAACCGAAGCCGGCATCGCCGTGCTGACGATGACGCACGGCAAGGCCAATGCGCTCGACGTCGAGTTCTGCGAGGCGCTGGCGCAGCGCTTCGACGATCTGCGCGGCGCGGACGCCAAAGCCATCGTGCTGACCGCGCAGGGCAAGATCTTTGGCGCCGGCGTCGATCTCAAGCGGCTGGACGCGGGCGGCGCGCCTTACGTGCGGCAGTTCCTCAAAAGCCTGCACCGGCTTTACGACGCGGTGTTCTTTCACCCCAAGCCGGTGGTGATGGCGATCAACGGCCACGCCATGGCCGGCGGCGCGGTGCTGGCGGCCTGCGGCGACCGCCGCATCATGGCGCGCGACAGCGGCCGCATCGGCGTCACCGAAATTCTGGTCGGCGTGCCGTTTCCGGCGCTGGCTTTCGAGGTGGTGCGCTTCGCGGTGCCGGCGCGCTATTTGCCGGAGTTCACGCTGACCGGCGCGACCTATCCGACCGATGCCGCCTTGCAGATGGGCTGGGTCGACGAGGTGGTCGCGCCGAGTGAGCTGATGCCGCGCGCGCTCGAGGCCGCGAGCTTCTATGCGAGTCTGTCGCCGGCCGCCTTCGCGCAGACCAAGGCGCAGATCCGTCAGCCGGTCACGGAGCGTATGGCGTCAAGCGGCGCGGCGACCGAAGCGGCGGTGACCGCGATCTGGGCGCAGCCGGCCTCGCTCGCCAATGTCGCCGCTTATGTCGCGCGCACGCTGAAGAAGCCGTGAACGGCGCTTTTTGTCTTGACGCGTTTTCTTGACGCGAACCGGTAGCCACTTCGCTTGAAAACGCTTTTAGTGCGGCGCGATCGGCAGGTCATAGGCCATGTCGCTGTCGGCGGCGTCAAACGAAAAATGCCACCATTCGCGGCTGTAGTTGGTGAAGCCGTGCTTGCGCATGGCCGCCAGCAGCAGGCGGCGGTTGGCGGCCTGCGCCGGCGTGATTCCCGCGTCGTGCGTGTGGCTTTTGACGTCGAAGCAATCGAAGCCGGTGCCCATGTCGAGACTGTTGTCGGGCGCGCGCTCAGTGTGCGGCCCGGTGCAGGGACCGTAATGCGCCGCGGGGTCGAAGCCGGCGGGTGCGCTGCCGCGCGGTACCAAGGTCAGGTCGACGGCGACGCCGCGCGAATGGGCGGAGCGATTGGCGATGTAGCCGAGCGCGAACAGTTTCGATTTGTCCAGCGCCGGATAGAAGCGCGACGTGTCGGTGTCGTCTTCCGATGAGTGCGACCACGCCGCCATCGCCGCGACCGCGCGCTTCGGCCGATAGCAGTCATAAACTTTCAGAGAGAGATGGGCGGCGGCGAGCTCGGCCTGCACTTGGCTGAGCGCGCGTGCCGCCGCCGGGCGCAGCAGGCATTCCGGCGCGCTATAGCCGGGCAACGGCCGGCCGGTGAAATTATCGCTACCGGCGTAGCGGATGTCCTGGGCGATGGAGCGGTCGATATCGCGCAGATAGACCAGCGGCGGCGCCCTGCGCGGCGCAGCGTCGGCTGCCGCCGCGGCGAAGGCGATCATCAGCAAAGCGATGACGGCCCTCGCCACGGTGCGGCTTTACTTCGCCGTCAGGCCGAGTTCGAGATCGGCGATGATGTCTTCCTTGTCCTCGATGCCGATCGACAGGCGCACCACGTCGGGACCGGCGCCGGCCTGCACCTTCTGTGCGTCCGACAATTGCTTGTGCGTGGTCGAGGCCGGATGGATGATCAGCGACTTGGTGTCGCCGATATTGGCGACATGCGAGAACAATTTGACGCTTCCCACCAGTTTGGTGCCGGCCTCGTAGCCGCCTTTCAGGCCGACCGTCATCACCGCGCCAGAACCCTTGGGCACGTATTTCTTGGCGAGCGCGTGATACTTGTCGGACGGCAAACCCGGATAGCTGACCCAGGCGACTTCCGGGCGCTGCGACAGCCAGGTGGCCACCGCCAGCGCATTGTCGCAATGGCGCTGCATGCGCAGCGGCAAGGTCTCGATGCCGGTCGAGATCAGGAAGGCATTGAACGGCGACAGCGCGGGCCCGAGATCGCGTAAGCCGAGCACGCGGCAGGCGATGGCGAAGGCGAAGTTGCCGAAGGTCTCGTGCAGCACGATGCCGGAATATTCCGGACGCGGCTCGCACAGCATCGGATATTTCTTGTCGCGCGACCAGTTGAAGGTGCCGGCGTCGATGATGATGCCGCCGATGGAATTGCCGTGGCCGCCGAGGAATTTGGTGAGTGAGTGTACGACGATGTCGGCGCCGTATTCGATCGGCTTGCACAAGTATGGCGTCGCCAAAGTGTTGTCGACGATGAACGGCACGCCGGCCTGGCGGGCGATTTTTCCGATCGCCTCGAGGTCGGTGATGACGCCGCCGGGATTGGCGATCGACTCGACGAAGATCGCCTTGGTCTTCGGCGACACCGCTTTCTCGAACGATGAAATGTCGTCGGGGTCGGCCCACACCACGTTCCAGCCGAAACTCTTGAAGGCGTGGTTGAACTGGTTGATCGAGCCGCCATAGAGCTTCTTCGAGGCGATGAATTCGTCGCCGGGCATCAAGAGCGTCTGCATGACGATGACCTGCGCGGCGTGGCCGGAGGCGACGGCGAGGCCGGCGGTGCCGCCTTCGAGCGCGGCGACGCGCTCTTCCAGCACGGCGCAGGTCGGGTTGCCGATGCGAGTGTAGATGTTGCCGAAGGCCTGCAAGCCGAACAGCGAGGCGGCGTGCTCGACGTCATCGAACACGAAGGACGTGGTCTGGTAGATCGGCGTCGCCCGCGCGCCGGTGGTCGGGTCCGGCTTGGCGCCGGCATGGATCGCGAGCGTGTTGAAACCGGGGATGCGTTCGGCGTCGGCCATGGCGTTCCTCATTGTTCAGGCGTGGCCGGCGATAAGGCCGGCGCGTTGGGCGGGATTAAACGGGGCAGGTGGGCTGGGCGTCAAGGCGGCGACGACGCCGGCGTCGAGAAAGGTCAATGCACACTAAAACAACCCGGCGGTATGGAAATTCCTTTCCGCGGAATCAAATGAATTGATCGATCAATCGTCTTTTTCTTCTGCTTTCTGCGGCTTGTCGCCGGCCTGACCCAGACCCATGCGCTGGAAGCCGGTGCCGAGGTTCTGGGC
>JAQSCR010000433.1:5238-15447 GCA_029945495.1 Pseudolabrys sp.
ATGCCCATCCAGGATATCTCCGACGACAGCCGGCCATATTCGATCTTCGGACAGCGGTTCATCACCACCTTGATGCCGGCGGCTTCGGCCAAGGCCGCCGCCTCGTCGTTGCGGATGCCGAGCTGCATCCAGATCACCTGCGGCAGTGGCCTGAGCGCGAGCGCCTCCTGCACCACCGGCAGGACATGCTCGGAGGCGCGGAAGATATCGACCATGTCGACCGGCTCGGGGATATCGGCGAGCCTGGCGTAGACCCTCTCACCGAGGATGTCCTTGCCGACTTGTCCCGGGTTGACCGGGATCATGTGTTTGCCGCGCTCAAGGAAATACTTGAACACGAAATAACTCGGCCGGCTGGTGTTCGGCGAAATGCCGACGACGGCGATGTTGTTCACGGTGTTGAGAATGCCGCGAATATAGCTGTCGGAATAGGAATCGTGATTCATGATTTCAATTCTTGCGGCGGGCTTTGCGCGGCGAGCAGCGCGCGTAAACGCGTATTCTCCGCTTCGAGTTCAGCGATTTTGTTCTGCACCGTATCGAGCGCGCCGGCAATGTCGGCCTCGGTAAAGCGGGTGACGATGTGCTGCGAGCAGTTCACGTCCCAGGCCTCAATGGTGAACAGAATGGCGCGTTCCGGCTTGGCCTTGTAGGCTTTAGCGTTAGAGCCTTGGTCGAACAGCCGCTCGACCAGAGCCGGGTCGTTCTCCACCACGCGGGCGCGGCCCCACAATTTGATGCGCTGCTTGCGCGCCGGATCGAGCAGGAACAGATAGGCGCGATCGTTCTCGCTCAAGTTCGCCAGCGTGATGTATTGCCGGTTGCCGCGATAGTCGGCAAAGCCAAGCGTGCGCGCGTCGATGACCTTGATGAAACCCTTCGGGCCGCCGCGATGCTGGATGTAGGGCGCACCTTGCGCGCTCGCGGTGCCGAGGAATGCGGTGTCCTGCTCGGCGATGAAGGCGGCGAGATCGGGCGTTACCGTGTCGGGAAAGCCTTCCTCGAGACGCGCCGCGTAAGCTTTGGCCGAGCCGCGCTGTTCTTGCGCCGCTTGGGCCGCGGGGGTGAAGACGATGTCGGCATTATTGGATGCGGTCATGATTTATCTCTGACGTCATGACGGGCCCGGCGCCATGCCGGACCCGTCGGCGACAATAAACGTTCAGGCTGCCTGCGCCAGTGTGGCGGCGGGCGGGAAGTCGATATCGGTGTCGGCGGTGAGGTTGAGATAATTGGTGAAGACATTGAGTGCGACCGCGGCGATGACTTCGAGAATCTCCGCGTCGTTGAGGGAAGCGGCGCGGGCCTGGGCGATATCGCTTGCCGTGGCGCGGCCGCGGGTCTGCACCAGGCGGCGGGCCAGCATCAGCACGCCGGCGGTGCGCGGATCGGATGAGGTACCGATACGGGCGGTGGCGATTTCGGCGTCGCTCAAACCGGCGCCCTTGCCGAGCAGCGAGTGGGCGGCGAGGCAGTAGTCGCAGCCATTGGCCTGCGCGACTGCGAGCGCGATTTCTTCGTGCACTCTGTTGCCGAGCAGGCCCCCGCCGAGCGCGCCGGCAAAGCCGAGATAGGCGCCGAGCACGCTCGGATTGCTCGCCATCACCCGCATCATGTTCGGCGTGACGCCGAGCTTCTTCTGCACGCCGTCGAGCAAGGCCTTGGCCTTCGGCTCGGCGGCAATGGGATCGATCGTGGTCAGGATCGTCATGGTCTTAAGTCCTCCGTGGCGCGGGCGGTTTGCCCGGCCGATGGGGGACATATCGACTATGTTGCTGAATATGATAATCAATGTAGTATTGAAGATATTATACCGATAAGTGGAATAATATGGACAGGATCGAGGATGCCTCCGTGTTCGTGCAGGTCGCCGAGCGCGGCAGCTTTGCTGACGCGGCGCGCCACCTCAACCGCTCGCCAGCGGCGATTTCGCGCGCCGTCGCCGAGCTGGAGGCGAGGCTTGGCGTGCGTCTGCTGACCCGCACCACGCGCGCCGTTAGCATGACAGATGCCGGCCAGCGTTTTCTTGTCGGCGCCAAGCGGGTCATCGCCGATCTGGAAGAAATAGAACTGGCGGCGGCGGGCCAAGGCCGCGCGCCGCGCGGCGAATTGCGTGTGACCGCGCCGATCGTGTTCGGCCGCAAGCATCTGCTGCAGCTGGTCCTGGAATTTCTCTCGCAATACCGTGAAGTCAGCGTGCGCTTGATGCTGCTCGACCGCCCGGTCGATCTGGTCGAAGACGGGCTCGACGTCGCACTGCGCATCGGCAGCCTCGCCAACACCTCGGCCGTTGCGACCCGCGTCGGCGAGGTCAATCGCGTTTCGGTGGCGTCGCCTGATTATCTGGCGGGGCGTCCGGCGCCGCTCGCGCCACGCGACCTCGACGGCCACGACCTTATTTCATTTAACGGTCTCGACGCGGCAGGCCGCTGGCATTTCGGCGGCGCCGATAACGGCATCGATGTCGCGGTCAAGCCGCGGCTCATCGTCACCACGGCGGAAGCCGCGCTCGATGCCGCGCTGGCCGGATTCGGTTTGACGCGTCTGCTGAGCTACCAGGCGGTCGAGGCCCTGGCCGATGGCAAGCTCGTTCGCGTGTTGAAGGAATACGAAACCGAGCCGACGCCAATCCATCTCGTGTATCCGGACGGCAAACATCCGGCGCCGAAGCTGCGCATGTTTCTGGACTGGACGGCGCCGCGGCTGCGGCAAAGATGCGAGGCGATCTCGCGCGCGCTGACGAAGTGAGGCCGTCCTACCGGTCTTCCCAGGTCGGGTTTCGTTTGTCGATGAAAGCGCAGATGCCTTCCTCGGCGTCGCGCGCCATCATGTTCTCGGTCATCACTTCGGAGGCATAGGCGTAGGCTTTCGCCAACCCCATCTCGGCCTGTTTATAAAACGCCTGCTTGCCGATTTTCAACGTGTAGGACGACTTCGACGCTATCTGCTTCGCGAGCGCGACGGCAGCGGCAAGTTCTTCGCCGGCCGGCACGACGCGATTGACCAGGCCGATCTCGGCGGCGCGCTCCGCTTCGACCATCTCGCCGGTCAGCAGCATTTCCATCGCGTGTTTACGCGACACGTTGCGCGACAGAGCCACCATCGGCGTCGAGCAGAACAGGCCGATGTCAACGCCGGGCGTGGCGAACTTGGCGGCGGAGGAGGCGATGGCGAGATCGCAGCTGGCGACCAATTGGCAGCCGGCGGCGGTGGCGACGCCTTGTACGGCGGCGATCACCGGCTGCGGCAGATTGACGATCTGCTGCATCATCGCGCTGCAGCTGGTCATGATCGTGCGGAAGTAGGCGCGGCCGCCGTCGGCATCGCCGCGCCGCGCGGTGAGTTCTTTCATGTCGTGGCCGGCGCAGAAGGCCGGGCCATTCGCCGTCAGCACCACCGCGCGCACGCTTTTGTCGGCGGCGATATCGGTGAAGGCTTGCGACAGCGCGGCCAGCAGCGCTTCGGACAGGCTGTTGCGCGGCCCCGGCCGGTTGAGCGTCAGGATGGCGATTGAGCCCTCGCGCGCGCGCAGGAGGATAGGCGTTGCGGTGTCGCCGGGCGTGTGGACGTTCATAAAGCGAACCATATTCCGTTGAAGGGAACGTGCAAGCCGCGCGACCCGTCATCCTGAGGTGCGAGGCCACCTATCTCGGGTTTACCCGAGATCGGCATTTTAATGCGCAAGTCGGCTATAGCCGACTTGCGTGGCCGAGCCTCGAAGGATGAGCGGCCGCTGAGTCACGGGCCGTCGTCCTTCGAGGCTCCCCGGCCAGGAGGCCGGGTCGCACCTCAGGATGACGGATTGGGAGTTGAGTGCGGCGCGTTGCCTCTCTAAGAACGGGTGGCCGGCTGGTCCGGTGGGGGAAAACATGCCGAAACCGTCAGCGCCTGCCATGACCGCGCAAGCCATCGAGGCGCTGCTGAAGGTCGAGTTTCCGCAGGCGTTCTTTGACGGCAGCGGGCTTTCGATCGAGAAGGTCGAATATGGCGACATCCGCGTGCGCAAGGCCTTCCACAAGGACCATCTGCGGCCGGGCGGCACCATTTCCGGGCCGACCATGATGGAATTGGCGGATTTCGCCATGTATGTCGCGGTGTTTTCGGCCGTCGGGCCGCAGCCTCTGGCGGTGACCACCAATCTCAACATCAATTTCCTGCGCAAGCCGGCGCAGGCCGACCTGATCGCCGATGCCCGGCTGATGAAAGTCGGCAAGAGGCTGGCGGTGGGCGAGGTCAATATCTACTCGGCCGGCGAGGACGAGCCGGTGGCGCATGTCACCTCGACCTATTCGATCCCCGCGCAGAAGTGATTAGCCGATGGTATTAAAATACCAATCTTATAAGTGCTTGATATATTGAATATAAATTCTTCCCATCGGCGTTGACCGGCGTGGACGGCTCGGCTAGAACCCGGCCACTTCGGCACGCGGACTCTTCCGCCTCGCCATCCCCAAGGATTTCTCATGAAGACGACTAAATCGGCAAAGGCCGCCGACATCGAGAAGAAATGGCTGATCGTCGACGCCTCCGGGCTCGTCGTCGGCCGTCTCGCCACGATCGTCGCCATGCGCCTGCGCGGCAAGCACAAGGCGACCTACACCCCGCATGTCGACGACGGCGACAACGTCATCGTCGTCAACGCCGCCAAGGCCGTGTTCACCGGCCGCAAGCGCGAAAACAAAGTCTATTATCACCACACCGGTTTCATCGGCGGCATCAAGGAGCGCACCGCGCGCTCGATCTTCGAGGGCAAGTTCCCCGAGCGGATCGTCGAGAAAGCCGTCGAGCGCATGCTGCCGCGCGGGCCGCTTGGCCGCGTGCAGTTCGGAAACCTGCGCGTCTATCCGGGTGCCGAGCATCCGCATGAAGCGCAGAAGCCGGAACCGCTGGATATCGCCGCGATGAATCGCAAGAACGTGAGGAGTGCTTAATCGTGGCCGAGACCGTACAATCGATGGAAGGTTTGGCTGCCCTCAAGCCCGCCGCTCCTGACGCCCCGACCTATATCCAGAAACTGGACAAGCAGGGCCGCGCCTACGCCACCGGCAAGCGCAAGAACGCCGTCGCCCGCGTCTGGATCAAGCCGGGCTCCGGCAAGATCGTCGTCAACACCCGCACGGTCGAAAAGTTTTTCGCCCGTCCGGTGTTGCGCATGCTGATCCAGCAGCCGCTGGTCTGCGCCAACCGCGTCACCCAGTATGATGTGATCTGCACCGTCTCCGGCGGCGGGCTTTCGGGCCAGGCCGGCGCCGTGCGGCACGGCATCTCCAAGGCGCTGACCTATTTCGAACCGGATCTGCGCGGCGCGCTCAAGAAGGGCGGCTTCCTGACCCGCGACTCGCGCGTGGTCGAGCGCAAGAAGTACGGCAAGGCCAAGGCCCGCCGTTCGTTCCAGTTCTCGAAGCGCTAACTCTTACGCTTCACGACTTCGGCAAAAGGGCGCAACTTCGGTTGCGCCCTTTTTGTTGGCGCGCGGCGGCCGCAGTTCCGGGTCGCGTCAAGTTGTCTTTAATTTTGGGAAGTCTTTGCGTCGAAAGCAGCCAATACCTACAATGCTTTTCGCACAGATGGCGGGTATTTCTACGGTCACGCCCCGGGATATAAGCGCGCCGGCGCGGCGGAGACACGATGCTCGTTGCGGCGGCTGCACAGCAAGGCTTGCTGGATATCCCGACTCTGGTCTTTGCAGCGGTCTGCATCGTCGGCTTTCTCGGCCTGTTGCTGATTACCACCTGGCTGCGGCAGCGCGACGTGCGCGCGCTGGCGTGGTGGGGCTCGGCCTATCTGATCGGCGCCGCGGCGGTCGCGCTGTGGGGCGCGCCGGACCCGCACGTCAAGCTGCCGCCCGAAGTGCCGGAAGCTTTGATCTTCATCGCCTGCGGCATGGTGTGGAACGGCGTTCGTCTGTTTCACGGCCGCCGGCTGTGGCCGCTGGCAGCCTTCGCCGGCGCCATCGGCTGGCTGATTCTGTGCCAAATTCCCGGCCTCGAAGCGGACAGCCAGGCCCGTATCGGCGCCGGCGCGATCGTGGTGGCGATCTATACGTTCTTCATCGCCTATGAAATGTCGCGCGAGCGCCGCAAGTCGCTCTATTCGAAGACCGCCGCGATCCTGGTGCCGTGCCTCTATGCCGGCACGTTCCTGCTGCCGCTCGGGATGCGGGCTTTCCTGCCCGGCACCTACGCCGCGCATTGGCTGACCGCGTTCGCGCTGGAGAGCATGATCTATGCGGTCGGCACTGCGTTCATTGTGTTGCTGATGGTCAAGGACCATCACGTTCATTTCTACCGCAAGGCCGCGACCACCGACGGGTTGACCGGGCTGCTCAATCGCCGCGCGTTCCTCGAAGCGGCGGCCAAGATGCAGGCTGCGCAGGGCGGGCGCGGCGAGCCGGTGACGCTGCTGATGTTCGATCTCGACAAGTTCAAGTCGATCAACGACCGTTTCGGCCATGCCACCGGCGACAGCGTGCTGAAGGTGTTCGCGCAGACCATGCTGTCGAGCACGCGGGCGAGCGATATCGTCGCGCGGCTCGGCGGCGAGGAATTCGTCGCGATGGTGCCGGAGACGAAGGAGGACGCCTGCCACGTGGCGGAGCGTCTGCGCGCCAATTTCGAAGCGGCCGGCGTCACCGTCGATGACATTGCGATCGGCGCGACGGTCAGCAGCGGACTGGCGACGTCGTACCGGGCGGTCGCCGATATCGACGCGCTTCTGCAGCGCGCCGACGAGGCGCTGTATCGCGCCAAACACGAAGGCCGCAACCGCTTCCGCTGCGCCGACGAGGAGCCCGGCAGCGAGCAGGTGAGAGCATTGGCTGCCGCGGCGCGTCAAAAGGCGGCCGGCGGGCTGGTGCGCCGCTGGGTGGCGCGGCGGCCGAAAGCGACGGCCGCGGTGGCGACAGTCTGAAATTAAAGTTCCGTTTACCATCCGCGCGTTACCATTAGGCCATGTTCAGCAGACTCAATCGCGCGCATGCGCAGACCGATGCCGCTTCGCTCGAGCTTTATGCCGAGCGCGCCGGCGCCGCCTGGGCGTGTTCCTATTCGACGTCGGCGGAATTCGATGCCGCGCTGATCGCCGAACGCCGCGCCGCCGGCGTCTACGGGCCACGGCGCCAGCGCAAGCAGATGTTCATGACGATCGCCGGGATCGGCGCCGGCCTCGGCGTCATCGGACTTTTGATCGCCGCGTTCGCCTAGGCACGCGCCTCAAGCACTAAGGCCAAATCCGCTTCATTCAATATGCGGTATTCGCCGGCTTTCAAATCATCGGGCAACTGCAAACCGCCGACGCGGTCGCGGTGCAACGCGGTGACGTGATTGCCGGTGGCCGCGAACATGCGGCGGACCTGATGGTAGCGGCCTTCGCTGATCGTCACATAAGCGTGCTTGCCGTCGACGATTTCCATCTGCGCGGGCAACAGCGGCTTGTCCTCGCCTTCCAGAATCAAGGTGCCGGCGGCAAACAGCTTGACCTCGTCGCCGCGCAATGGCCGGTCGAGGGTGACGTCGTAGCGCTTGGAGACGTTGCTGCGCGGCGAGATGATCTTGTGCAACAGCGCGCCGTCGTCGGTCATCAGCAGCAGGCCGGAAGTGTCCTTGTCGAGTCTACCGACCGTGGAGATCGCCGGCTCCCGCCGGCGCCAACGCTCCGGCAACAGCGCATAGACCAGCGGCCCCAGTTCCTTGTGCGAGCAGGTTACGCCGAGCGGCTTGTTCAGCATCAGCGCCAGGCCGGGCGGCGGATCGAGCAGCTCGCCGTCGACGATCATGCGCGCGGCAAGGTCGCCCTTGACGAATATCTTTTGGTTGCTGTCGTCGATGACCTCGCCGTCGAGCGTGACCAGGCCGGCCCAGATCAATTGCTGCACCTCGCGGCGCGTGCCGTAGCCGAGGTTGGACAGCAGGCGATCGAGCCGCAGGACGGGCGCTTTGCTCACTTGTGCGCCTCGTAGATCTTGTAGCCGCCGGTCTCGATCAGCAATTCGGCGCGCTTGAATGTCGGCGTCAGGATCGCTTCATAGGGAAGGTGGCGGTTGGCGACCATGACGCAGACGCCGCCTTTGCCAAGCACCTGCGCCGCGCGCTGCACGAAACTCTGCGCCAACTTCTTGTCCTCGGCGCCGGCGTCGTGGAACGGCGCGTTCATCACCACGAAATCGAGATCGGCCAAGTCGGCGCTGCGCACGTCGGCCCACAGGAAGCGCGCGCGCGGATCGGCGACATTGTGCTCCGCGCATTCGATGGCGCGGCGATCGATGTCGACCAAGGTGATCTCGACGACCTTGGGCGAGGCCAGCACCGCGTGCGCCAGAATGCCGCTGCCGCAGCCGAAATCGGCGCCGCGGCCGCGCATCGGCGGCAAGTGTTCGATCAGCATCTCGGTGCCGGGATCGATGCGGTCCCAGCTGAACACGCCGGGCTGCGACCAGACGCTAAGATCGTCGAGCAGGCGCGGCGCGCCATTGGTCAACGCTTCGTCCAGTCCGGTGAGGAGGGCGGGACGCGTGCCGGTGACGATGCGATGATGCCGGCGCGCGTGCTCTTCAACCACACAGCCGAAGGCCTGCAACTCCTTGCGCAGCCGCGTGCCGCCGCGATCATTCGGCGCCAGGATGGTGAAGGGCGCGCCGATAGCAAGTGCGCGCAACGCCAGCGCGATGACGTAGCGGCGTTCCAGCGTGCCCGGCGGCGCCAGCATGGTCAGGGCTTTAACGCTGCCTTCAGCCTGCTGCTCCAAAGCCGCCGCGCCCGGCATCAACGGCGAGAACTGCGTCGCGCCGGGCGCAAGCTCGACGACATCGGCCGGCGGCGCGCCGTAGACAGCGATTTGTTTGTCGTCTGTCATCGAACCTAAGCCGGCATCACGTCGAGCAACGCCGGCTTAACGCCGAGCTGGTCGATCAGCCGGTTCAATTCGCCGCGCGCCTGCGCGTTGCTGCGCTGGTGGCGCTCGGCCAGGATCAGCTCGTTCTTCATCGTGTGCTCGAGGCCGGTGAATTCGGTGACGCGCACTTTGTAGCCGTGCGCTTCCAGCACCAGGCCGCGAATGACATTGGTGACATGGGCGCCGAATTCGCGGCGCTGGATCGGATGCCGCCACAGCTGGCGTAAGGGGCCCGATTGGCCTTCCAGCAGACGCGCGACTTCCGCCTGGCAGCACGGCACCAGTGCGATCACCTTGGCTTCGTGGCGCAGGGCAAAGCGGATGGCGTCGTCGGTGGCGGTGTCGCAGGCATGCAGCGCGGTGACCATGTCGGCCTTGCCGCCGGGCAGAGTGGCTTCGGCGATCGGGGCGGCGATAAACTGCATGCGGTCGAAACCGGAGGCGGCGGCGAGGTCGCGCGACGAGGCGACCAGTTGCTCGCGGGTTTCAATGCCGAACACCGAGCCGCGCCCGGCTGGGCCGAAGATCAGGTCGTAGAGGATGAAGCCGAGATAGGATTTACCGGCGCCGACATCGGCAAGGACGGGGTCGCCGCCGTCTTTCAGCAGGTCTTCCAGCGCCGGCCGCAGCATCTGCGTCAGATGCAGCACCTGGGTCAGCTTGCGGCGCGAATCCGCGTTCAGCGTGCCCTCGCGGGTGAGGATATGCAGCGCCTTCAGGAGCGGCACCGATTTCTCCGGCTGCCCGCTTGGCCACAGCGTGCGCCAGGTTTCCAGGTCCCGGGCGGCGGGGTCTTTGGCTGGTTTGGTTCGGGCAAAGTTGGGGGCGGGCATGGGGGATCTCCAACTGCCTATCTAGCGGTGGGCCTGCGCCGTTGAAAGGCCTAGAGCCCGAATCCTTTGATTTGAACGAGTTGCGTCCGTGGCATTTTTGCCGGCGCATGATCTTGTCCGAAAACCGGTTCCCACTTTTCGGGATCATGCGCGCAAAAGAAAAGGGCGCCCGCAAAGGGCGCCCTTTGAAGTCTCACGGGAGGGAAAGGTCAGGCCGCGGCCGACTTCGCGGCGGTCGGGACTTCGGCGATCGTCTTGAGGATCTGCGACGCGATCTGGTAGGGGTCCCCTTGCGAGTTCGGGCGGCGGTCTTCCAGATAGCCGCGGTAGACATCACCCTTGACGAAGGAATGCGGCACGCGGATCGAGGCGCCACGGTCGGCGACGCCGTAGCTGAACTTGTTCCACGGCGCGGTCTCGTGCTTGCCGGTCAGACGCTTGTCGTTGTCGGGACCGTAGACGTCGATATGGTCTTTCCAGTTCTTCT
>JAQSCR010000434.1 GCA_029945495.1 Pseudolabrys sp.
TCGGCGCTCGATCCGGAACTCGTCGGCGAGGTGCTCGGCGTCATGCGCCGGCTGGTCCTCTCCCGCATGAGCGCAATAGTAAACTGCCTCGAAATATCAGTCATCTACGTCAGTCTCTGACCGTGTCACGTCGCATCCGATGCCACACGGAGGCCGTTTGGCCCTAGCCAGGGAGCCCGCCAATGATTTCAGCCCGCCCTCGACCCGATGGTGACGATGCGTTCGAGCGACGCGCGATCCAGAGCATAGGCAAGAGTGTACGTGGTGAGTGTCTTGCCAGCCGCGCCGGCGTCCAGGCGGGCAAGGCCGGACCGGATCGCCGGCAAGAGGCGACGCAGCTCTTCCTTATCGTAGCCTTCGAGGAAAATCGCCCCCGCCCTCGGAAACTCCGGGCTGGCGCCGCCGATCTGAAACGGCACATCGGGGACGTCCCGGTCTCGTTCAAGAACATGAGCCGCAAGAATTCCCGCCTCTTCGAGCAATTTCTCCAATTCTTGTCGCAACGCTGGAGACCGCAGATCGGCGGCGTCGTCCACGACGATTGCCGCGAGTGAACCGCCCAGACCGCCGCCAATCGACAGCAGTCTTCGACAGCACAGACGCATGAACCCGCGGAACGAGGGGCGCATCGCGCGCGACCAGTTGGTCGGGTTTTCGAGCAGAGAGCGGTAAGCTTCACTATTCAGAACGTCGGTGTCGTTCATCGTATAGAGTGTGAGGTAGTCCGGCAAAGGACCGCTGGACTTCACATACCGCCGCGCTCCGATCATGCCGGGAACGGAAATTCGTTCGGCAACGTGCTCACGCGTATGCCAGGCATTGTATTCGCGGGCCCGCGCCGTTTCGACGCCATTCCAGAGAGCCAGGACTGCCCCGCCGCTCATATCCAACATTGGCTAAATCTCCGCCTATCCAACATCCGGCGCCGAAAATCGGCATAACCAGAATGGGCTCCGTCAGGTGATCGTCACTTTGGACCGACGCGCGATCCAGAACAATATTCACGTCGGGACCCCATCCGATGCCAACGATCGCTGCGCAATTTCACGAAGCAGCATACGTTGCAATTGAAGCGCCTGAGCGGAAAGCGGCGCGCCGTTTCGCGAAATGATAGCCACCGTCCGCTTGATTGTTGGGGCGCCGATTGGAATGACCCGCAACCTTTCATCATGCGCGATCGCCGCGCGCGGCAGAACGGTGATCGCCAGCCCGGCGACTACCAGGCTCACGGCCATATTGGTCCGCTGCACTTCGTAGCACCAATTCAATTCCGGCCCGAACTTGCTCAGCCTTTCGCTGAGGATGAAACCGTGGCTGGTGGAGGTCGACACGCGCGCAAGCGGATGCCCCACCAGATCGTCCCATTTGAGGCTGGAACGATTGGCGAGCGGATGATCGGCCGGCACGGCAGCGTCGAAATCCTCGTCAAAGAGCACGCGGGATTTCAGGGCCCAGTGCTGCGCGCCGAGAATCGTCAGCGCGAACTGTATTTCGCCCGCCACGACGCGGTCGCTCAGCGCCGCGGCGTGCTCGTCGTGGATAACGATTTTGGTGTCCGGATAGCGCTCGCGAAACGTTCGCAAGACATTCGGTAGATAGCGTTCACCGAGCGAACCAAGGCAGCCGATCGCCAACCGTTCGTGCGCGCGCCGTCCCTCGGTCTTGAGTTCGTCGTATAGGCCATTCAGCCGAAACAGCATGTCACGCGCTTTCGGAAAGAACTCCTGGCCGGAGCGCGTCAACGTCAGTGTGCGCGTGCTGCGTTGGAAAAGGCTCATGCCTATATCCGCTTCAAGTTTCTTGATGCGGTGGCTCAGCGCGGCCTGCGACAGGTTCATCATTGTCGCGGCGCGGCGGAAGCTGCCGCACTCGGCGATCCGTATGAACGCATCGAGCCCCAGGACGTCCATGCCGACCGGCCTTTGATTAGTTTTGTTTATCAATAAAGGAATAAAATTCCTTTGATCAAGCGGTTTGCCGAATTAACCTGCCGTGCGAGAAGGCGTCCAACGCCCATGCAGGGGAGGAAAACGTGGCTTTAGGCCCGCATTTTCAACAGTTTTTCGTAAGATTCGGCCCCTCCCCTAGGGCCCGGCGGCCGCGTTGCGCGGCGCATGCCGGGGTTGGCGGAAATGCTCGATGGCGAGGTCCCAATGGGGTCGATGGATACTGACGGCGGGAGGCTCTTCTTCCAGGCGGAGACCTTTGCCACGCAAAGGCTGGGCCGGCGTAAGCCGTCGGGCCTCATAGTCGAGGAACCCGCACAGACTGTCCCGGTGCACACGGAATGCGATGTGCTGGTGGTCGGCGGCGGCCCATCGGGAACCGCGGCTGCCGTTGCGGCGGCGCGCATGGGTGCCGACGTGGTGCTCCTGGAGCGCTATAATCATCTTGGCGGTCTCTCGACCGGAGGTCTCGTTATCTGGATCGACCGGATGACGGACTGGACCGGGCAGCATGTCATTCGCGGCTTTGGCGAGGAGCTGTTGTCGCGGCTGACGCCCGATAGGCTCGCAGGACCTGTCGCCTCGGACTGGGGATCGAAGGATTCCGAAAAAGCCGCGTATTGGGCGCTGCGGACTGCCGCTTATCACGGGACTGTCACCCACTCGCCGACGGCCGATCCGGAGTGGCTGAAGGCGGAATCGCTGGCGATGGTCCTTGAGGCCGGGGTTCACCCGATCTTTCACGCCTGGGGCGCGCGGCCGTTGGTCGAGGACCGGCGCGTGAACGGTTGCGTCTTCGAGAGTAAAGAAGGCCGCCGCGCGGTTCTCTCTAAAGTCACGATTGACGCTACCGGCGACGGCGATCTTTACGCGCGCGCCGGTTCCGCCTTCGAGACCGAAGTCGATGCGGGCGATATCCATGGCTGCATGAACACCGCCTGGCTGTTCGGCGGCGTCGACATGGACGCCTTTCTGCGCTTCCGCTCGGAAACTGCCGAGCAGTTCACGCAATTCATGGCGCGCGGCCGCGAGAAAATGCGTTTCTTCGAAAGGCCCGTCGTGTCGTGGCGCAACGACGTTGCCGTTTTTATGGGCCCCCGATTCGCCGGCTATTCGGCCCTGAAGGTCGAGGATTTGTCCGAAGTCGAGATCAAAAGCCACCAGCTCATGCTGGAGCATCTCGCTTTCTATCGCGCGAATGCACCGGGTTTTGGCGACGCCTTCATCATGCTCTCGGCCCCGCAACTCGGCGTGCGGCACGGCCGCCGGCTGGCTGGTCTCGGCAAGCTGACGCGGGAAAACTGGGACGGCAGGGTTGCACCTGACGAGATTGGCGTGTCGCCGCCATTGTCGCCGAAATTCGGCAACATCTCCGTGCCTTATGGTGCAATCGTTCCGCGCGAAATCGAAGGCTTGCTGGCTCCTGGCCGCCACCTTTCCTGCGACGCAACCAGCCACTCGTTCATGCGTGAAATTCCACAATGTTGGCTGACCGGACATGCAGCCGGCGTGGCGGCAGCAATCGCGGTTAACCGCGGCCTTCAGCTTGCCAAGGTCCCGATTTCGGAATTAAGACGCAATCTGATTGCCCAGGGTGCGTTTCTCAGTCCGCTTCGCGAGATGGCCGAGAGTTGAAATACGCGCCGTTGGATAACGAACGGCGATATAAGCTGATATAGGCTAACGTAATAAAAAATGGGGAGAGAGACAATGTTTCGATATTCAATCTGGAATGCCTTCCGCGCGACGGCCGCCTTCGCCGTCATCGGCTCCAGCCTTCTGACTGGCGGCGCCTTCGCAGCAGAACCAGCGTCGCTCAACCCGCCGCAAAAGGTCAAGGTCGCCTATGTGCCGATCATGAAGTTCGCGACCATGTATGTCGCTGCCGGCCGCGGCCTGTTCAAGAAATACGGCCTCGATGTCGACCTGGAGAAGGTCAAGTCGGGTACAGAAGCGATTGCTTTTCTGACGCAGGGCAGCGTCGATGTCGGCGGCATAGCCATCGTCACCTCGCTGTGGAACAGCTGGAATCGCGGTCTCGATATCCGCATCATCGCGCCGGGCGCGCTTGAGCCGATGAAGGACAGCCCGACCAATCTGCTGCTGAGCAAGAAAGCCGCCGATGCCGGCGTCAAGACGCTCGCCGATCTCAAGGGCAAGAGGATCGGCGCGGCGGGCGGCCCGGGCAGCGGCGGTGAATATCTCGTGGCAAAGGCCCTTGAGCGCGCCAAGTTGACTATCCGGGACGTGAATCTCGTGAATGTAAGCAATCCGGATATCCCGGCAGCGCTCGCAGCCGGATCGGTCGAAGCCGCGCTTGCCGGCCCGCCCTATTCGGAACAATCGATAAAGTCCGGCGCCGCAACCATGCTTGCGACCGACCTTACGCCAGGCCTGATGACAGTCGCCTTCGTCGGCTCCGGCAAGTTCATCAAGGAGCGGCCGGAAGTTGCCGAACGCTTTGTGCTTGCGCTGACCGAGGCGGCGCGGTTGATGCAGGGCGATAACTATCTGTCCAAGGAAAACCTCGACGCCTATCAGAAATTTACAGCGTCGACGGAAGCCGCGCTGAAAGCGTCCAAGCCCGCCGTCTACGATCCGAACATGGCCATCCCGGTCAAGGGACTGGCGGACGTCGAGCGCGTCTACCGCGAGAACGGCCGCACCGACTACGACAAGCCGATCGATCTGAAAAAAGTGGCCGACGAACAGTTCATCGATAAAGCCGTCGCTACGCTCGGAAAGGCCAAGAACTGATATGCAACGCCGAGGCGGCCGGCGACGCGCGCCGGCCGCTTTCCGACGACTTCAGGAGTAACGGCAATGGCTGATCACGGCGTTGGCATTTCGCGGCCCAAGCCGGCGCCGAAGATAGAGACGCGCAACGTCTGCAAGATCTACGATACCGTTTCGGGCCCGACGACGGTGGTCGACGACTTCAGCCTCGACGTCGCCGACGGAGAGTTCGTCTGTATTGTCGGACCGTCCGGCTGCGGCAAGTCGACTTATCTCAGAATGCTGGCCGGTCTCGATACGCATAGTTCGGGTTCGATCTATATCCGCCCCGGCGACGATCCGACGAAGCCGCTGAACAGCGTGGTGTTCCAGGAATACGCGGTCTTTCCGTGGAAGACGGTCATTGAGAACGTCGCGTTCGGCCTTCAGATGCGCGGCGTCGGCAAGGCGGAACGGCTGCAGGTCGCCGATCACTGGCTTGAGCGGGTGGGCTTGCGCAAATTCGCGCACTACTATCCGTCCGAGATTTCCGGCGGCATGAAGCAGCGCGTCAGCATCATCCGCGCGCTCGCCAACGACCCCGAAGTGCTGTTGATGGACGAACCGCTCGGCGCGCTCGACGCGCAGACCCGGATCGTTCTGCAGGCCGAACTGCTGCGGATATGGCAGGAGACGCGCAAGACCGTGGTGTTCATCACGCATAGTCTGGATGAGGCGATCCTGCTCGGCGATCGGGTCGTCTTGATGGCCGCGCATCCGGGCCGACTGCTGGCAAGCTTTCCCATCGACATTGCCCGGCCGCGCACGGTCGAAACGATGAACACGCCGCAATTCGCTGAACTGCGCGGCGCGATCTGGAGCCAGCTCAGCAGGGAAGTGACGCGGGCAATGGAGATGCAGGCATGAGTGAAATCATCGACCATGCGCCCGGCGCCGCGACCGAAAAGCCTACCCCGAAAGCTGCACCGGCAAAGATTTCCGGCCCGCCAGCCACGATCCTGCTTTTGGCCGCGACGTTCCTGGCTGGGAACGGCTTGCTATATTTCATCGGGCTGTGGCGACCTTTCTGGTGGCTCGCGCTGCTGGGCGATTTTGTGCTCATCGTCATGGCCGCCGAGCAAGTCGGCCGCAGCGTTCCACCGGCACGGCGCAAGCTTTATGAACGCACGCTGGCCTTTGGATTTCCGCTGCTGGCGCTGGTTGCATGGCAGTTGATTGTCGACGCCGGCATATTGAACCCGCTCTGGTTCCCGCAGCCGACAAGAATCGCGAAGGCGCTTTGGGAAGTGACGGTGAACTATGATCGCTTCTCCGAGACGAGCCTGATCGGCCGGCCATGGCTCATCCCGGCACGATTCCAGGCCGAAGGCTGGGCTGGGGTCTGGAGTCTATTCGCCGAGAGCCATGTCTGGGCGACGCTCGGCCGCGTCGCCGTCGGCTTTGTCATCGGCGCCATCCCCGGCATTCTGCTCGGCGTCGTCATGGGGATCAATCGCACTGTCCGCCTGATGCTCGACACGACATTGTCGGCCATTTATGTGCTGCCCAAGATCGCCATTTTTCCCATCGTGATGCTGATGTTCGCCGACCCGTTCGGTGAGGGGCCGAAGATCGCGGTCGTGGCGCTGTCGGTATTCTTTCTGATGGCGATCAACACCATGGCCGGTGTGCGCGACATCGACCCGGTGTTCCTCATGGCCGGCCGCAACTACGGTGCGCGTGGTGTCTCGCTGCTGCGTCATGTCATCATTCCGGCGGCGATGCCGGTCATCTTCGCTGGGCTTCGGCTCGCGCTCGGCACGGCGCTCATCGTCATCATCTCGGTGGAATTCCTGCGCGCCAAGCAGGGCGTCGGCTTTATGACCTTCTACTATTGGGAAGTGTTGAACCCGGAGAAAATGTACGCCGGGCTGGTCGTGGTCATGATGCTGGGCGTCTTGCTGACCTACGGCTTGCAGGCGCTGCAGCGCCGGCTGATGCCGTGGGAGCGGTAAAGATCGTGCGTGCGGCAGGGAAATCGGTTGGATGACATCTATGAAGGTTGCGTTGATCACAGGTGGGGCCGGCGCGGTCGGCTCGGCGACGGCCCGAATGCTGGCGCATGATGGTTTCTCCGTGGTTCTCGCGGATATCGATATCGAACGCGCCAATGCCGTATGCGACGAGATTCGCCGTAGCCACGACGTTGACGCAACGGCGATCTTGACCGACCTCGCCGACATCGGCTCACTGCGGCCGCTGCTGGACGCCATCGGCAAAAAATTCGGCAGGCTCGACTGTCTCGTCAACAATGCCGGCAAGACCGGCGCTTCAAGGATCGGCGCCGTCGATGTGGACGAATGGAATGCCGTCCTCACCATCAATCTCACGGCGCCGATGCTCCTTTGCCAGGAAGCCATCCCTCTATTGAAGGCCAGCGCCGGCGCCAGCATCGTCAACGTGGCATCACGTGTTTATTTGAGCGGCACAGGCGTCGGATATACGTCAAGCAAATCAGGCTTGATCGGCCTTACGCGTACGCTGGCCGTGCAGCTTGGCAAGGATCGCATTCGGGTCAATGCGGTTGCGCCGAGCTTCCTCAATTCGCCCTTCAACAAGAAAAACGTGGAGCGAAACAGCTCGCTTGCCGAGTCGTTCAAGAAAATCACGCCCCTCGGCCGCCTTGGAACACCGGATGATGTCGCTGGCGCCATCGCCTTCCTTGCATCCGACCGCGCTTCTTTTATAACGGGCGACATTCTTCATGTCTGCGGCGGAGCGCAACTCGCCCCCTCGCCGGATTGAAAAGCGTCTGGCGGGCCATTCCATCATCTGGGTGACGGTAAATCGTCAAATTAAGCCGGCCATTTCCATCCAGCTTCCTGGCTTTTCCACGCGCCCGATGCTTATTCATTGTGCAGCATCGCCGCCGACGTACGGGGCACGCAGTTCGTCAACGTCCACAATGGCGCGTATGTGATGCTGCCGAAATCGGCCCTGGGAATCCGTTAGGCTAGGCTGCGGTCGACAATTAACGCCACCGGCCCGCCGCCATCCGGCCCCTGATGCTCGGCGCCGCCGGAGACGTAAATCTCGGCATGACCGATCAGCCCGGCCAGCGCGCCGCCGACGAAAGCGCGCGCATGGCGCGTCGAGGAGATATCGCTGTCGTCGAGCATGGTGTGGCGGTTGCCGCGCAAGATTCCATCATGGCTGGCTTCGGCCTTGCCGAGCACGGCGATCAGCCGTCGCCGGTCGGCCTCGCATAACTGCCCCGGTGTCGCCAGACCGAGACGCGCCAGCGCCGCGCGCACCGGCTCGATATCGATGGCGTCGCACATGACCGCGTGATCGATCGCCAACGGCCCCGACCATGCGGCCGACATGCCAAGCACCACGATCTCGTGGTTGAGCAATTCAATACCGGCCGAGGCGCTGGCGCGGCCAGACCATAAATCCCAATTGGTGCCGATATCGGCGTCCCTGATCGCCGCGGCATCGATTTCGCCGAGCGCTACCGCGGCGCCGAGCGCGCTCGCCGCGCGCGACAGGCCCATCGACTTCAAGGTGTCGCGCGTTGCAACGCTGACGCCGCGGCCGTCCGCTTCGGCGATCCGCTGTGCGGTCAACAACGGACATTTGATTTGGACGAAATGAACGTCGTTGGGGTCGACGATACCGGCGTCCATCATCGCGTTGCGCACACCAGCCGCGACCTGTTCGACCTGCCCGACCCGGCCGAGGTCCTCGAACGGCAATGCAAATGTATGGGCACGGCCGATCGCCATTGCTGGCCCGCCGTCGCCATTGTCCACTCCCTGGCTAACGCTACGCTCGAACACAGTCCAATGCGGCGCCATGCCGCCTTCGGTACCGCCGGACATCACAAGGCATATGCGCTCGGCGGCATCCCCCGGCAGGTGGCGGCGGAACAGCGCGGCCAGGCTGGCAGTGGCAAGACCGCGGCTGAAATCGTTGACCAGACCGTTGCCTTCGGTCTTGCCTAGAACCGCGATGACACCTTTGGCATTGATGCGGCCGGACGCAATCGCGGCCTCTATGCCGCTGACGTCATCGGGCGCGTTGGCGGCGACACGGTGGACTTTGGCGATTGGCATTGCATCACCCACAATAAAACGCGCCGGTATAATGCTTGCGCAAGGCGGCTTTGAGTTCCGGCATGGCTGCACGCACGTCTACCGTGGTCGGATAGGCCGCGCGCATCGCCGCCAGCAGTTCAGCTTCCAGCGCCGGCAGATCGACGCCGGTCACTTGGCCGTCGCGCACCACGTCGCGTCCGGCCACGACCAGACCCTTGACGTGTTGCTGCCGTGCCTTGGCCAACAGAACATCCAGCGGCGGCACCTCCGGTTCGATCAATTCGGCTGACAAGGCCTTCCAGTCGAGCAGCAACATATCTGCCGGCGCGCCCGGCGCAACGCCTGCATCGCTTTTGCCGGTGATGGCGAAACGACCGTTGCTAGTGGCGAAGCGCATCAAATCGTCGCGCGACACGCGGATGTCAAAACCGGACGCCTTGTGCAGGGCATAGGCCAACCGCATCTCGCGCAACGCATCCTCGTCTTCGTCGAAGGCCAGCCCGTCGAGTCCCATCGCCACGCGGCAGCCGCGCTTGATGAATTCGGCGACCGGCGCGACGCCAGAACTGACGATCAAGTTCGAACTGGTATTGACGACGATGGTCGCGCCGCTCGCGGCGAGCAGTTCCATCTCGTCCGACCGAAGATAGATGCAGTGGGCGAACGAAACGCGTTCGTTCAGCAGACCGATCTCGTCGAGATAACGGACAATGCCTTGCGGGAATTGGCGGTCCGCCCAGTTGCGCTGATATTTCGTCTCCAGCAGATGCATATGCACCCGCCGGCCCGTCCGCGCCGACGCTTCGCCAATCAAGCGCAGCATCGCGTCGGTACACCACTGCACGCCGGCCGGGCCATATTGCACGGTCACGCCATCGCCTTCGATTTCAGCGGCCACCGTCTCGACCATCGCCACCTGATCGGCGGCCGACAACGGCTTGCGCAGGAAGCGTCGCGTCACGCATTCGCAGGCCGCGGGTGAAAGCTCGGCCAACAACGTCTCGTGCGGGTCGTAAACCAGCGGGTTGAGATCGCGGCAATGCACCGCCAAGGCCATGCGGATGCCAATATCGCGCGCGGCTTTCGCCACAGCCTTCGCTTCCGTGGGAAAATCGGTCAGCCCCTGCACTCGCGTATAATGCGCCATCACCGCGCCGACGCCGCCGCGCGCCGTGCGGCCGAACGACACCGCGCTGGCCAGATAGGGATCGATCGCCGGAATAAGGGTCAGGTAAGGCAGCCAGGCTTCCAGCGGAACATCGTAGCTGCCGACCTGGCTGAGGCGCGCCACCCGGGCATGATCATGGGCATTGGTCAGCGCCGGCATGACCAAAGTGCCATCGGCATTGCTTTCACCTTGGCCCTGCCCGAGCGACACGATCTTGCCGCCGTCGATAACGATCGACTGGTTCGCCAAAGCGGCGCCCTGGGTGCCGGACAGCACCCAGGACGCGTTGATTTTTCGCTCACTCATAATTTCTGACTACATGGCGCCGAGCTTGAGCATCCGCTCGCTCTTCGGCGGCAGGAACGAGCGGTCGAACACGTCCTTCGCCGCAGGCGTGTTCGGCAGCTTGTAGGTGTCGACCAGAAGCTTGATGCCCTTCTCCATGCGCGCGTCCGAGACATCGCCGAGGCCATTGGCATCGGTCTCCTTCGAGACGAAGTGCGTCTTGAGCGCATAGACCAGACGCTGCTTCTCGATGTCCTCGTTCATCAAAGGTTCGACCTTCATCATCTCCTTGACGCCCAGCGCCGGATTCGCCGCGACTTCGATCATCGCCCGGTTCAGCGCCTTGACCAGACCGGCCACCGCCTTCGGCTTCTCGGTGCGTAACTGCTTCGATACCATGATGCCGTTGGAATAGAGGTCGATGCCGTAGTCCGAGAAGTAGAACCAGCGGAAGTCCTTCATCGGATCGAGTTTCATGCCGATGAGATTGGCGTAGCTGGTGACGGTGAAGATCGCCGAGAAATCGACGTCGCCCTTGACCAGCATCTGCTCCTGAAGGTTCGGCGCCATGTTGACGACCGGCACCTTGGCCGGGTCGATGCCGTTCTGGCTGGCGAGTGCGGCGAACAGCACGCCGGCCGCACCGCCCGCGGGCGTGCCCATCTTCTTGCCTTCGAGGTCCTTCAACGTCTTGATCGGGCCGTCGGCCTTGGTGATCAGGGCGAAAGGCGGCGTGTTGTAGATCATGTAGACCATCACCGGCTGCTCGCCCGGCTTGGTGCCGGCGAATTGGATGATGGCGTTCATGTCGCCGAAGCCGGCGTCATAGGCGCCGGAGGCGATGCGCGACACCGTCGCCGCCGAGCCGGTGCCCTGGTCGATCACCACGTCGAGACCTTCGGCGTCGAAATAGCCCTTGTCCTTGGCCCAGAAGATGTAGGCGTGCAGGCCCTGATACTTCCAGTCGAGCGTGAAGCGAATCTTGGTTTTTTCCTGGGCGCTGGCCCCGGAGATCGCCAAGCACAGCGCGATTAGCAGGGCGGCGCTCATTCTAAGCAAAGACATTCAGAACTCCTGTTGACGACGGGGTAACCAGCATTTCGACAACGGGCGTCAGCCCATCGCAAATTCGTCCTTGCGATGTGCCCAGCCGGTGATTTTCGATTCGATGAAGGAAAACACCGCGTAAAGCGCGACGCCGAGAAAAGCGAGAATCATCAGCCCGGCAAACACCAACGGCACATCGAAATTCGACGAAGCGATCATCATCACATTGCCGATGCCGCGATTGGAGGCGACCGTCTCGGAGATCACCGTGCCGACGAAGGCCAAGGTGACCGAGACCTTCAACGAGGCGAAGAAGAACGGCATGGTGCGCGGCAGACCGACATTCCACAGAATGTCGAATTTGCTGGCGCGCAGCGCCCGCATGACGTCTTCCAGTTCCGGCTCGGTGGTGGCCAGCCCCGTCGCGACGTTCACGACGATCGGGAAAATGCTCATGATCATCGCCGTGAGAACCGCCGGCACGGTGCCGGAGCCGAACCACAGCACGAAGATCGGCACCACCGCGACCTTCGGGATCGAGGCAAAGCCGACCAGCAAAGGATAGGCGACGTCATAGGCCAGCCGCGACGAACCGACCATGATGCCGAGCAGCACGCCAACGACGATGCCGAAGGCAAAGCCGACCAGCGTCGTATAAAGCGTCTGCAAGGTGTGCGGCCATAGCGCCGGCATACGCTGCACCAGAGTGACGGCGATCTGGCTCGGCTTCGGCAGCACAATGTCACTGACATTGAACAGCCAGCACAACGCTTCCCAGACGACGAAGAAGCCGATGATGAAAACGATCGACCAGATGCGGCGGCGCAAATGCTGATCCATCATACGGTCTCCTTCACCGGACGGGCGGACACGATCAGTTCGCGCAGCCGCTGCGTCATTGAAACGAAGGTCGGCGTGTAGGACATCTCGATGGTGCGCGGGCGCGGGAATGGCACTTCGGCATCGTCGATGATCTGCCCCGGTCGCGTGCGCATCACGCAGATGCGGTTGGCGAGATAGCCGGCCTCTTTCAGATCATGCGTAACCAGCAGCACCGTCGGCTTCAGCTTCATCCACAGTTCCTGCATCACCGCCCACAGTTCCTCGCGGGTGAACTGGTCGAGCGCGCCGAACGGCTCGTCGAGCATTAGCAATTGCGGTTCATGCACCAGCGCGCGGCAGAGCGAGGCGCGCTGCAACATGCCACCGGACAACTGCCAGGGATGCTTGTCGCCGAAGCTGGCAAGGCCGACTTCCTTGAGCAATGCATCGGCGCGGTCGCGGAACTCGGTCTTGCGCTTGGCGCGATAGTCCTGCCGGAACGGTGGCACGATCTTGAGCGGCAGCATCACATTGTCGCGCACCGTCAGCCATGGCAGCATGGTCGGGTTCTGAAACGCCATGCCGACCCTGACTTGCTCGGCGCCGACCTCGCGGCCGGCGACATAGACGTAGCCGGTGCTGGCGGTCAGCAGGCCGGTGACCAGCTTGAGGATGGTCGATTTGCCGCAACCGGACGGCCCGACCAGCGCGACGAAGTCGCCCTGGTTGATGCGCAGATCGGTCTGTCCAAGGGCGACGATCTGCTTGTCACCGCGGCCGTAGGTCAGCGTGACGTTTTCCAGCTCGACGAACGTGTCTTCCGATCTTGGCGGGTCGGCAAGCGCGGTGGCGGTCATACGAGCTTTCCCCTCACGGTTTGCCCTTCACGATCTGGCGTTCGTGATCGATTGCATCGAGTGTTCGGCGTGGCGCACGGTTGGCTTCGGCATTTTCTGGATCGTGTGCACCGAACGGCCCCAGCCCTTCGTCTCCGTCACCAGCGTACGGTCCTTCATGACGAAGCGGCCGCGCACCAAAGTATGGATCGGCAGGCCTTTCACCGCGCGGCCGTCCCACGGCGAAATCTTCGAGCGCGACTGGGTCTCGGCATCGCGGATGGCATGGGTGCGCGACAGATCGACAATCGCGATATCGGCGTCGGAGCCCGGCAGCAGCGCGCCTTTGCGCGGATATAATCCCCAGATGCGCGCCGGGTTATAGGCGCTCATCCGCACATAGTCGCAGATCGTCATGCGGCCGGCATTCACTTCGGTGAGCATCAGCGGCATCTGCGTTTCGACGCCGGGAAAACCGCAATCGACGGTCCAGATGTCGTTGCGGGTCTTCTCCTCCGGCGTATGCGGCGCGTGGTCTGTGGCGATGACGTCGATGCTGCCGTCGAGCAAAGCCTGCCAGATCGGCTCCTGATTGTGCTTCTCACGCACCGGCGGGTTGACGGCGATGACGCCGGGCACGCGCGTATAGTCCTCGGTCGACAGCATCAGATAATGCGGACAGGTCTCGCCGGTGATGTCGACGCCGCGCGCCTTCGCCTCGCGCAACGGCCGCAACTCGTCGGCTGTAGAGATATGCAGCACGTGAATGCGGGCGCCGGTCCACTCCGCAAGAATCGCGGCACGGCTGACTGCCTCGACCGCGACCACCGGTGGCCTGGCCGCCAGATGCGCAAATTGATCGCGAATGCCGGCCGCCATCAGCCGTTTCTGCCGCCGCTCCATGATGTCGTTGTTTTCGGCGTGCAGCGAAATCCGCTTTCCGGTCGCCGCCACCACCTCGAAGCATTCCAGCGTCGCGCCGGTATCGGGCGACGGGATCTTGCCGAAGGTATTGCCCATATAGAGCTTGAAGCCGATGACGCCGCCATCGACCAAGGCCGGCACATTCGCAATCGTGTCATCGCCGAGCAGACCGTAGAGGCCGAAATCGATATGCGCTTTGGCCGCGGCGATTTCGTGCTTGGCGGCAAGGATCTCGGCCGTGCCGGTCGGCGGGATCGTGTTCGGCATGTCGAAGACGCAGGTGACGCCGCCGAAGGCCGCCGCCGCGGTGCCGCTTTCCCAGTCTTCCTTGTGCGGATAGCCGGGATCGCGGAAATGTACATGGTCGTCGATCGCGCCCGGCAAGATGTGCAGGCCGGTGGCGTCGAACGTCTCCTTGGCCGGCGGCATGGCGCTGTCGGCGCCAATGGCCAGGATGCGGCCGTCCTTGATGGCGATCGAGGCCTCGATCACCGCGTCGGGCGAGACCACCTTGCCGTTACGGATCACCAGGTCGGCGGTTACTGCGTTCATGGCGTCGCTCACAGCATGGCCCAGCCGCCATCGACCGGCAGGTCGACGCCGGTGATCTGGCGCGAAACGTCGCTGGCCAGGAACAGGCAGGCATTGGCGACATCGTTATCGACAGTGACGCGCTTGAGCGCATAATCGGCGGCGTGGCGTTCCATCGCCTCCTCGATCGTGATGTTCAGGCGCTTGGCCATATCGGCACAGACCTTGTCGCGGAAGCGCGGGCCGTCGACCATGCCCGGCGCGACGCAATTGACGTTGATGTTGTACTGGCCGACCTCGAGCGCGAAGCTCTTGGTGATGCCGCGCAGGCCCCATTTCGAGGCCGAGTAAGCCATGCGGCCGGCGCGGCCGCGCATGCCGAAGGTGCCGCCGACATTGACGACCTTGCCATAATGCTGCGCGATCATCGTCGGCAGCACGCTGCGCATGCTGTGAAAGCAGCCGTTCATGTTGAGTGTAACAATGTCGTCGAATTCCTGCGGCGTCGTCTCGACGCCGGTCTTGCCGACCGGGCCGGAGCCGCCGGCGACATTGACCAGAATGTCGATGCGGTCGCCGTAGGCTTCCCTGGTTTTGCTGGCGGCGACGTCGCATTGCACCGCGTCAGTGAGATCACAGGGAACGATGATGGCCTGCCCGCCCATTTTCTCGACTTCCGCCGCGACCGGCCCGATCGCCGCGACGTCGCGGCCGAGCAACGCCAACTTCGCGCCTTCGGCGGCGAAGGCCGTGGTGATCGCTGCGCCCATCCCCTTGGCTGGGCCGGTGATCATCGCAACCCGGCCTTCAAGCTTCAATTCCATCGCGACACCTTGCACAAATTCGAGAAGGTGGCCGTTCCGCCACGAGGGCGGACCGGCCAAGTTGGCGGGCCGT
>JAQSCR010000435.1 GCA_029945495.1 Pseudolabrys sp.
CACGACGCGCGGAATGGCTCTGCGTCGCCTTTGGCCTGCGGCGTTTGTCAACGCGCCGCTTGCAATCTCGACCAGTGACGGCGGAACGCTTCCGACTGCGGGCCGCACCATCAACATCTCTGGATCATTCCCCGGTCGCAAAGAGTTCATCTACAGAGGCAACGCGAAGAACTTCCAAACGCTCACCCCGAACATTTGGGACGGCTCCGCCGCATCTACGCCGTTCGGTGCGGCCGGTTGGACGCACGTCGGATTCATGAGCGCGACCCCGAACAAGGGCGTTCAGACGTTCCGCGTGATGCATCCTGATCTCTCACAGGTGCTTTGTGCGGTCGAGATTGACGACGGCGTTGGCAAGACCATCAAGATCAACGGCACGACGGTGATGAGCACCGTCTCAGAAGTTCCCAACGACACTCGGTTCCAAGTGATCGTCTCGCTCAAGGGCGGGCAGGCGGTGGTCACAATCCACAACCTATCGACGGACTCCAAGAACTCGCAGATGGTGCGCACCTTCGCGGTGTCTTCGATCTACGTCGCTGGGAACGCGATCGGTCCTGCCAAGATCAACTCAACGTGCGCGGCGACTGCGAACGCTTGGGTCGCTCACGGCGCTGTCGGGGTGTGGAGCAAGTTCTGCGTCGTCTCGGGCGACTCCTTCAGCTCCTCGGCGATCCTTGAGCAGTACGCGGTGTCAGGCGTTGTCACTGGAACCAAGACCATCACCGTCGCCACGATGGGCACCCGAATCCCAACCGCAGGCGACAAGCTGTTCTGGACTGGATCGGCTGGTGCGGTGAACGACGGCGTCTACACGGTCGCTTCGGCGACGGCCACGACCATTGTGACGGTCGAAGTAATCCCCAACTCGAGTGCGACGGGAAGCATCGACCTCGTCTATCCGCGCTACCACACCACCTCGCAGCGGCTTGGTGTGTACATCCCCGCGACCGGCGACTGCGACGCTATTCCCGACCACTACGACCCTTGCCCGTTCGGCATGGACGCGCTCGCAGGCTTCCACGAGCTTCTCAACATGGCTCGCTCAGGCGGCAAGATGAGCGAGGACATCGCGAACGTCCTGCCGCAATGCACCAACATTCCGAACCCGTGGTTCATCGCTCAATGTTTTGTCGTCAACGACACCACCGCGACGGTGAGTGAATCGGCCATGAACACGCAAGCAATCAGCTTGGCAGCGCAGGCCAAAGCCTACGCACAGTGGGTGGTTGATCGTGGTGGGAAGATCGTTCTGACCGACGCGCCGAATAGCCCAGATGCGGGCGTTGTGATGAACGGCACTGCAAACCGCTTTCGCCGCCGGACGATGGCACAGGTCAGCGTGCATTTGCCGAGACTGCTGGCTGACATCAAGGCTTCGGCTGGGTCCGTGCTCTACGCACCGATCATCCGAAGGCTTGATTCCAACGCCGTGATCATGACAGACGGACTGCACATCGACGCGTCGACTGGGGTGCTGTTGGGATACGAACTGCACGCATCTTTGCAGGCGCTCAAGGGTGCAGACGGATTCAACACAGACGGATCAATCAAGGCTGTTGCGGCGTCTGGTGCTGGCCAGGGTGTGATGCGTTCGGTCATGGGCACAGCGTGAAAGGAAACGGGAACCCATGATGGTCATGAAGGCGAAGGTCGAAAGGCAGACCGAAGGCGGCGTTCAGATCGACGACGCGCGGGTATCCGTGCCGAAGTCGTGGGCGAACACTTTGGAGGGTTGACCGATGACAGCATCTGGTGTGCGTGCGGGCAGGGCGTTCGTCGAGCTTGGTATCTACAGCTCCAAAATGCAGGCTGGCCTGAACGCAGCAAAGGCCCGAGCCCGCGCGACCTGCACCCGATGGAGCGTGGCGAAGCGGAGATTCCGGGAAGCATCACGGATCTCAAGATCCTTCTTGAAGGTGTGTAGATGGCACTGATCGTCCGCGACATCACGATCGACCAAGGCGCGACCTTCCAGAAGCACTATCGCTGGAAGGACGCCTCGGGCACCTACTACAACCTCACCGGCTGGACCGCGCGCATGCAGGTGCGAGACAAGTTCACGTCGGTCGGATTTCTCATCGAATTGACGACGGAGAACGGTCGCATCGCGCTGTCCTCATCGGGCGACATCCAACTGACGATCGCAGCGACGGACACCAACGGCCTCACAGCGCCGAAAAGCGGGGTCTACGACTTGGAGCTCGTCTCGCCGAGCGGCGTCGTCACGCGCTTCAGTGAAGGCACCTGCCGCATCACGCCGGGGGTGACGCATGCCTGAAATCGAAGAGATCGTCACAGGCGTCGAGGTCATCGAGGTCGTCACCGCGGGTCCGCAGGGTCCCGCCGGTTCTGGCGGCGGTGGTGGCGGATGGCTTGACGATCTGGCTCCTTCGCCGGCAGGGACGTTTCCGTTCGCAACGGTGACGCTCGACGTCAAGGGCCGGACTCTCTCAGCGACCGCAGGCACCGACGTCGCGAGCGAGTCGACGCAGCAGTCGATGCAGAACGACATCACGCTCATCCTGAGCGCCGTCAACGGCCTCGCGACCAACGGCCTCACTGGCAACACCGTCACGGAGGAAGCCTGATGTTCCTTGGCGGATACGACCCGGTCACTGATGACCTCTACGAGTACGACGGCTCCAACAGTGGTTGGCCGGTCGGCTGGAACGGCAATCACGCGCTGATGCCCTATCGCTATCAGTTGCAGTGGGTCGGTCTCGCGAAGCGAAAGGTCGCCGCAGATGGTGATGCGAACTACTACGGCCGCGCTGGTCTCATCACGCCGCCTCGACAGATCCCGGGCGGGACGCCTGCAGCGCAACTGCCCAACTACTACACGTATCGCTACCCGTCGATGACGTTCCTCGGCACGAACTTCGCCGTGGGAGCCATGCACTTTTGGGACGGCAACGTGACCGTTCGCAATCGACCGGTGACGGCAAACATCTGGGCGACTCCTGAGATCCGGTTCCTGATGGGTGATGGTGCGATCGAGACCCGCGCGAACGCGGACTTCCTCGGCAGCTACAACCAAGTCTCGTCGGTCGACGTCGCGATGAGCGACATGGGTGTGTTCGAGTACGCGGGTGCGAGTCCTGCTGTCGGCCCGTTCATGCCGACGGTGCGGATCGACACGTATCCGTTCCCGCTCGATGGATGGTTGCTCGAGCGGCAGGGTCGCGCGATCGCCTGTGCTATCGAGCCGCTCGGAGCGTCGTCCAACAAACCGAATCAGTCGATCTTCCGCGCGAAGTTCACGACGACCGGTCGCGAGCTGCAGGTCGCAGAGGGTGACTCGGGCTCCGTCTTTGTCGCGGTGATCGACGGAGCGGTCCACTACGTCGGGCACCTGACGGGCGTCCTCAATCAGGTCACGCCACAGGGCATCGGGTACGTGAACGTCGCTGCCAACCGGACGCTTCCAAGCGCCGCGTACTTCGCCTCGATCGGTCGCTCGTGGCCGGTCGTCAATCAACCGATCGACTATCCGCACGCCTCACAGGCGGCCCACGTCACTCTGCAGGCGGACCTTGCCACCATCAAGACTCGATTGGGGGTCACGTGAGCGCGTTCCTCTCTGGGGCGCTGCGGCTGCCCTACATCCTCCAGTTGAACTCTGAGAGCAGGCCCGACGCGACCGGCGTGCCTGACAACGCGCTCGTCTTCAACAGCTTCAACGGTCGACTTTTCCTGAGGCCGTCGTCGGACGCCCGAGGCGTCAAGGGCACGTCGTGGATCGAGCCAGGCATTGATCTGGCGATCAACGACCGGGCGACGTTCACGAGCCCGCTCTCGCTCGTCCTGAAGGACACGCCTGCTCAGCGATTCCAGACTGCAGGCATCGTGCGATTGACCGCGTGTCAGGTTGGGCGAATGTTCTACCTCGTCAATGCGTCTGGTAGCACGATCACGCTGCAATCGACCGACGGCACGAACCACTCCACCATCCGATCACTGGTCACGGGTGAAGCCGTCACGGTCATCCGGCAGGCTGGTTTCATCTCTGGAGCGATCCCCAAGTGGGAGATCACGTCGTCGACACGACCGGCAGCATCGGAGGTGCAGGGCCTCGGCGCTGCCGCACTGCTCGCAACCGATACCGACATCACGCTCGCTGCCAACAGCGATACACTCTTGGCGACCCAGAAGGCGGTCAAGGCGTACGTCGACAACCTCGTGACGGGGCTTGCGTGGAAGCCTGCGGTGCGGGTCGCGACGACGGCCAACGGCACCTTCGCGACTGCGTTCCAGGATGGCTCGGTGGTCGACGGCGTGACGCTCGTGACCGGCGACCGCATCCTCCTGAAGAACCAGACGACCGCGACACAGAACGGTATCTACCGCGTCAACTTCGGTGCGTCGCCAACGCGAACGACGGACGCGGATGTTGGCGCTGAGTTGGTGAATGCAACGGTGTTCGTCTCAGAAGGCACGGCCAACGCCGACACTCAGTGGACCTGCACCAACAACACCACGATCACGATTGGCTCCACCAGCATCGCTTTCGCGCAAGTGAGCGGAGCGGGCACTTACTCGGCCGGAACCGGCCTGAGTCTCACGGGCAACCAGTTCGCGATCTCTGATGCGGAGCTTCTCGCGATTGCGGGCCTAACGAGCGCGGCCGACACCGGGTTCTACTTCAACGGCGCAGGAACGGCCGCGACGTTTGCGCTCACGTCGCTTGCTCGCACGCTTCTAGGCGGCAGTACGAACACCGCGATGCGCTCGACGCTCGGTGTCGTCATCGGCACGAACGTCCAAGCTTGGGACGCGGACCTCGACGCAATAGCGGCGCTTGCGCCAGCGAACGACGACTTCATTCAACGCAAGGCTGGAGCCTGGACAAACAGGACCGTCGCTCAGGTGCAGACAGACCTCGTCGCCGTCGGCGGACTCTCCATTGGTCTCTCCCTCGCGCTCTCGGGCGCGAACATCCAGCCATAGAAAGCACCATGCCTCAGAACACGCTCCCCATCTTCACCAAAGTGCCCGAGGTCGTCGGCTCCATCTGGACCTCTTCACTCACCGCAAACACAAAGAGTGACGGCACAGGAACCATCGCAACGGACATGGTGAAGGCGTTCACGGGAGACGCTACCAACGGCTCCTTCGTCAACAAGCTGCGGTTCACTCCATCGGCCTCATTCGCGTCTACCGCGACGACTGCATCGGTCATCCGGGTCTACGCATCGACGATCGCATCGGGAGCGACGACCCGCGCCGACACGTTCCTCATCGGTGAGTTCGCCGTCGCCGCACAGACCGCTGACGTGCCGACATCCGCAGTCAACTTCTTCGAGTTTCCCATCAACGCCGCCATCCCCGCCAATGCAACGATCCTCTGGTCGATGCACCATGCGGCGGCGGCGAACACGTCGTGGCAGTGCGTTGCCTTCGCTGGAGATTATTGATGCCTAGCGGCTTTGGAGACATGAATGGACTCCCAAGCATCGGTGCGGACGTGCAGACGTTTCGCGCGTACTCGGCGTTCCAATTCCAAGTGTGGAACAAGCCCAAAGGCAAGACGATGGGGTTCTTCCTTGTCGTCGGTGCTGGAGCGGGTGGCGGTGGTGGATTCACCGCTGCTGCTGGCACAGCTCGCGGTGGCGGTGGCGGTGGCGGTTCTGGTGGTCTGTCTCGGTGCCTCATCCCACTGCAATTCGTACCCGACACGCTCTACCTCATGGTCCCACCCGGAGGCACGGGTGGAGCCGCCAGCGCTGGTGGTGTCGCACCATTGACGCGCACACTTGTTCAAGTGCAGCCGATCGTCAGCGCTGTGTACTACTTCCTCGCGTCAGGAGCAGCGGCGGCAGCAGGTGGTGGCGCAGGAACAGGTGGAGCAGGAGGAGCAGCGGGAGCGGCAGAGACCATCTCAACCTCGACGATCTGCATCTTTTCCAACATGGGGAACACGACATTCCTCGCAGGTAAGGCTGGTGCCGCAGCCGGGGCGATCGGTGGCGCTGCTGGTGGAAACAACTCGATCCTCGGCGCAGCAGGTGGGCTCAACGGAGGAGCAGGTGGTGGGTCCACGCCCATTGCAAACACAGACTTCAACGGCGGCAACCAGACCGGCTCCGGCATCTTTCCGACGCTTCTCGGTGGGCAGTCCGCTGGAATAACGCTCAACGGTCAACAGGGATCAGATTGGGTGCAGGCGGTGAACGGCATCTGGGTTCCGTACGGCGGCGCAGGCGGCGCGACCGCAGGCGCTTCGGGCACGGCAGGTCGAGGCTCGAACGGCGGCACCGGGTGCGGTGGCGGCGGTGGCGGCGGCGGAGTCACTGGCGGTGCTGGTGGCGACGGCGGCGGTGGACTAATCCAGATCACGTGTTGGTAACGCAACTCTCTCGCCGCGCACGTGCGCGGCTTCATCACTCTTTCGGAGACTCAACCATGCAGAAGATCCTCGCATCTCTCGCCCTCGTCTCTCTCCTCGCCGCGTCGCTTGTTCCGCAGGTCGGAGCGAGTCCGCAATCGAGCCCGGCCAACCCGAAGCTCTTCGTCGAGGTGAAGACCACTGCGCCCTTTCCGATCACCTCCACTGTCTTGGGCGACGCCAAGTCTTGTGCTCTTCGCACGAACGGCATCACGCTCCAAGCAAGTGCCGACTCGGGCTCGTGGACGTTCGTCGCGACCGGAACGGACGCGAATCCGACCGTCGCAACGATCACGGCGAAGTACATGCCGGGCGGCGGTGTGCCCGGCTTTGATCGCACGGTCACTCTGACGATTCAGCCGGGCGAAACGATCACGGTCGGCGGCGTGCTCGCGACGCCGAAGTGATCCCCCACCAGTTCAACACGCTGCAGCATCAATCAACACAAGGGAAATGACCATGCACTATCGCAACGGACGGCCAGCCAAGAACGGCGACACGGTCGTACAGATCGGGACCAACGCGAAGAACGAGCCAACGATCGTCTCACTCGGAGTGCTGCACGATGCGATACCCGGCAACGACTATTGCAATGGATCAATCGCGCCGCTGCTCGTCACAAAGACGATGGCGTGTATGTGCGACTGCTTGCACATCGACGACGTCACTGCGCTGTTGAAGGAGAAGTCGCTTGATCGGCGTCCGGCCGGGAAGTGAGTTCATCGGCCGCGATAGGTGAAGGAACAACGCCACAGCGTGAAAGGAAACGGGAACCCATGATGGTCATGAAGGCGAAGGTCGAAAGGCAGACCGAAGGCGGCGTTCAGATCGACGACGCGCGGGTATCCGTGCCGAAGTCGTGGGCGATCATCCTCCTGATCATCATGGTCACGGGGGGCGGCGGCACCGCGTGGGTGACGATCCTTGCTCGCATGGCGGGCGTCGACGCTCGGCAGATCGACTCTGCTCGGCAGGACATCGAATCGCACAGCGATCTCGTCGTCTCGACGCTGCAGGATCTGCAGGGCACGGTGCAGCGGATGAGCGATCGAACGGAGAAGACCGACAAGGCCGTCTCCCTGATGGCGTCCGATCTGCGTGAGGTCAAGAACCGCGTCACCAAAATCGAACAGGCGAAGAAAGCCGAGGCCAACCCATGATGGGAACTATCCGACTGCTCTTCGTCGCTGCGCTCGTCTTACTCTCACTCGTCGCGTGCACCTCGACACCCTCTCGCCAGTGGGCGAGCGCCCGCGACGCACTGACGATCGCGCAGGACACGGTCCTCGAGCTGCGAAAGGTCGACGCGATCAGTGACGCTGATCTCGTCGCCGCTGACCGGCTCGTGCAACCGGCCCGCAAGGCGCTTGCCGTCGCGGAGACGCAACTCCCCGAGGGTGGCAAGACCTTCGACGAGTGGATGGCCGTCGTTCGCGCGACGCTCGTCAAGATCGCGGAGATGGAACAGGATCGCCTCGCATCAGCAGGAGAACCGCAGCCATGACACCGATCGCCATCATCGGGTTGATCGAGGGGGCCGCAACCCTCATCGGTCAGCTTGTCCGCTTCGCCGAAGGCCTCGCCGCGAAGGGCGAGATCTCGGAAGCCGAACTCGCCGCGGTGAAGGCCGCAGCCACACGGTCTGATGCCGCGTGGGATCAGGCGGTCGCCCGCGCGAAGGGGGACTCGTCGTGATCAACGCGACGCTCAAAGATGTCAGCCTCAACTTCTTCAAGGAGATTAACGCTGGCATGGACAAGGCGACCACCAAGTCGCTCAACCGTGCTGGAACACTCCTAAGACGTCGAGCGCGGCGGCTCACCAACAAGAAGGCGAAGCTCGGTCACTACCAAGCGTATGACCGAGACGGCAAGCCGACGATGATGTTGCAGTTCTACATCGGCGCGAAGCCTGGTGAGCCGCCGCGAAAGCGCAGGGGAATGATCCGCGACACGATCGTTTATGCGCGGGATGGTGAGAAGCGATCAATCGTTGTCGGGCCAACCCTTAGTTCATCACCGACCGGCGCTCCATCCACGCTTGAATTCGGCGGCAGTGCGAAGTTCTTTGACCGTGATGCCCGTGGCGGACCCAAGTTCGACGCCCTTGGTCGCGTGATTTTCAAGGATGTCCGCATCGAGCCTCGGCCCTACATGAGTCGGTCGCTCATGGACATGCTTCCGGAACTGCCCAAGCAGTGGGCGAACTCTTTGGAGGTTTGACCGATGGCAGCATCAGCATCTGGCGTGCGCGCGGGCAAGGCATACGTCGAACTCGGCGTCGACAGCAAGATCCAAGCCGGCTTGAACGCCGCCAGGGCGAAGCTCGTCTCGTTCGGGAGGTCGCTCTCGATCGTCGGCGTTGGCGCGCAGGCAGTTGGCGCGGCCATCACCGGGCCCTTCCTCGCTGCGGCCAAGCAGTTCGCCGACATGGGCTCAGCGATCTACGACGTCTCGCAGCGGACGGGTGTGTCGGCCGAGGCCTTCTCGCAGCTCTCCTTCGTCGCTGAGCAGGCGGGCGGATCTGCGGAGGGTCTAGAGAAGGCCTTCCGCAAGCTTGCAGTGGTGACCACTGATGCGGCCTCAGGATCGACCTCAGCACAGGCCGCGCTCGAAGCGGTTGGCGTTTCGGTCGCTGATCTCGCAGGCCTCAATCCCGAGGACCAGTTCGAGCGGATCGCCGACGGCATTGCTGGGATTGACGATCCGTCCCAGCGGGCTGCGGCAAGCCTCAAGATCTTCGGGCGTGGTGGTGCCGAACTTCTGCCGGTGATGGCTCGAGGTGCCGCTGGAATCCGCGCAGCTCGCGCGGAAGCGGAGGCACTCGGCATCACGATGAGCGGGACGGATGCCGAGGCGGCCGACCGGCTCGGCGACTCGTGGTCTGTGCTCTCCACCCAACTCAAGTACCTCACCGCCCAGTTCGGTGCGTCGATCGCTCCGATTCTCTCTGTCGTTGCTGAGCGTGCATCGCGAGTTGTGGCGGCGTTCATCAGTTTCGCCAAGGCCAACCGCGAGATCCTCGCGACGGTGTTCACCGTCGGCGCTGGCATCGTTCTCTTTGGGTCGGTCCTCCTTGGCCTCGGTGTCACGATCGCCTCGGTAGGGCTTGTTCTCGGGTTCATCGCGACGGCGATCGGAGCAATTGGAACGGTCGCGGTGGCGGCGGCGGCCGCGATCGGGACCGCATTCGCCGCGATCGCGTCACCGATCGGCATCGCCGTCATCGCGAGCCTTGTCCTCCTCGGCAGTCTCATCTCGATCGTCGAGTACACGACCGGCGCCTTCTCGACAGCGATCGACTACCTCAGCGGGAAGTTCAACGAGCTGTGGACGACCGTCAAGGAGACATTCGGCGGCATCAGCGACGCGCTCTTGGCGAGTGATCTAACGCTTGCGGCTGAGATCCTGTGGGCGGGCATCAAGCTTGCCTTCGCCAACGGTGCACGTGATGTCGTTGTCGGGTTCTTTGATCTCGTCGCGAGCCTGCAGTCCGCCTGGACGTCTGTGACGGGCCGGATGTCGCAGGCGTTTGCGGTCTTCATCGGCTCTGTTCAGATCGGCGTCGCGCAGGTGAAGCAGACGCTCCTCGAGCTCGCGGCCGACCTGACCGTCGGCAGGGACTCACTCGCCGGCCAGATCCTGATCTCTGGCGGCAAGGCTGAACTGAACTCGGCCGTCGCCCAGTTCCAAGCCGAGATGGCTGGCTCCGTCGCCGGAGCAGAGTCGAAGCTCCAAGCGGACCTCGCGAAGATCGAGGCCGCACGGGTCGCCAAGGTCGGCGTCACCGACACGATCGTCGCTGGGCTTCAGTCGCAGCTCGACGCGCTCGTCTCGAAGGCGAAGGAAGCCCGTGAAGAGCGGGATCAGCTCAAGCGTGACGAGGAGAAGAAGGCGAGCAAGAAGCCCATCGCGGCGGCTTCCGCATCCAAAACGCTTCGCGAGTCGACGATCGGCACGTTCAACGGCTCGCGGCTGAACGGGCTCGGTGGCAGCGTGTTCGCTCGCATCGAGAACGCCACGAAGAAGATCGCAGACGACGTCGCTGGTATCCTCCGCGAGGTCGAGGACATGGATGGCGCTGAGTTCGGCGATTAAGGAGCATGCAGCATGGGCACCGTCATCGAGCGACCGAAGCGTCGGAAGAAGGGCGGAGAAGGTGCGGGCGTCGACCTCCTCTACACCCTCAAGGGCTATTCCGACGAGACCGCCGCTGAGACGGCGCTCTTGGCGGGTTCGCCAGGCACGTACACCGGCCTGATCCGGAAGAGCTGGTCGATCGACGAACTCGGCAGCAACAACTGGGAAGCGACGGTCACGTATTCAAAAGCTGGTCCGCTCCAGTCGCAGACGAAGGATCCGCCCGAGACCGGGTATTCGGAGTTCGCGTTCGACCTGAAGGGCGGCACGCAGCACATTCAGCAATCGATCGCGACCGCAAGCTATGCGGCCGCTGGCGTCGTCCCCGACTTCAAGTTCGCGATCGGCATCTCCCGCAACGGCAACTCGATCAGTGTCGACGGCTGCGACGTCGTGGTGCCTGAGTTCGCGTATTCAGAGACCCACTACATCTCGGCCGCGAGCGTCACGAACGCCTACGTGCAGGCCCTGAAGAGTCTCACCGGGAAGACCAACGACTCGCCCTTCAAGGGCTTTGCGATCGGCGAGGTGCTCTTCCTGGGAGCGAGCGGATCGCAGCGTGGATCTTCCGACTGGCGCATCGACTTCAGCTTCAAGATCAGTGAGAACGTGACCGGCAAGACGATCGGCGACATCACCGGGATCGACAAGCCTGGTCACGCCTACCTATGGGTGCTCTCCGAGGACGTTGAGGACACCGCGGCGAAGACGCTCGTCAGGCGACCGAGCGCGGTTTACGTCGAGCAGGTCTACGAGAGCGCCGACTTCTCACTCCTCGGAATCGGGACCTGACATGAGTAGCCTCCGCAAGGTTCGTCCAGGCGACTCGGTCCGAGGCCTCTCCGCCTCGGACTGGAACGCGTTCATCGACGCGACGCAGTTCGTCGAGCGCCTGCGGAATGGTGGCGGCGCGCCCGACCCACGCGCGTCGCAGCAGCCGACCGTGAAGGTGAAGAACAGCGCCGGCGCCGACGTCGGCATGGGTGCGATCTTGCGGATCGGTGCTCCGCTCTTTGGGCCGAGCGACAATCTGCCCGAGTTCAGGATGCGGACCTCGTTCGCGGGGACGATTCCGGCAGCGGATACCGCTGGTCGCATCGGCGTGACGGTCGAACCGATTGCGTCAGGGAAGATCGGCCGTGTCGCACTCAACGGCCTCGTGGTTTGCAAGGTCGACGTCACCGACCCGAGCACCGATCGCGCGAGCGAACTGGCTGGCCAGCACGACCGGCTCGTGACCAACAACTCCGGCAACGCCCGCATCCTCTGGCGTGAGAGCGGAACGAGCGGTCAGAAGTGGGCAGCGGTGCTGCTCAACTCGCCGCAATCTTCGAGCAGCGGCACGTGGCTGATCGTCGGGTCGACCTACTACACCGCGACGACCCCGAAGCGCTACAAGTACCAACTGAAGCGAGGCACGAAGAATACGACGACCGGTCTCTACACCGTCGACTCGTCCTCGCAGCTCGTCTACGCCCACAACCTCTTCGAGGATTCGACAACCGCGTGGGGCAACGGCCAGCCGATGACGCTCGCCAACGGCGCGACGCTGAGCGTGTCGGGTCCGTGCGTCGGTCCTGTGGCCGCGTACTTCAGCGGGTATTTCGACGCTGGCGACGGCACGCCGCTCTACGACTTCTATGCGGTGACACCGATGGGGACGGCCTGCTGATGGCGCTCGCAGCCGTCATTGGTGCTGCGTGCTGCTGCACGGACAACCCGTGCGACTGCGGTACCACGTCGTTTGCGATCGCTTGGACCGGTCACATCCGCTTGGCGTCTGACTGCTCGGTCTGCGAGGCCTTCGATCCTGAGAACTACGACCCGTCGGCCTACCTCGTCGGCGACATCTCGACGCCGTCGACGATGATCGTCGAGCAGGACGTCAGCACCGAGCCCGCGTGCCGATACGACCTCTTCGTCGACATCAACGGCCGCGTCACGCGCTGCGACGGATCCTCGACGGAGGCGCTCGTCGGTATGTGGGTGTTCGTCGAATTCGGCAAGGGCGGCATCGACGGCATCTGGCGCGTGACTATCCGCGTCTACCGCGTGCTGAACGGAAGCGATGTTCCGCCCTACGGCCAGATCTTCGTTGGGACGTGGATCGCTGCAATGCCCGGCGGTGACGGCGCGTGCCCGCCGCTGGGCACGTACGCGTGGGACTCAGGCACCGAGCCGTCCACCGAATCGCTCTGCTGGAGTCCATCGGGTGCGATCCCGATCGCCGAGTACGCCCGAGGGACGCTCACCGTCTCATGAGCAATCGCCCACCATGCTCGCACTGGAAGGACGGGCGCTGCTCGCTGGGGCTGTTCGGTGGCTCTCCGTCGGCTGGCACCTGTCGGGCGTGCGATCGATACGAGGGGCCATGCCGTGGCTTGGGTGATCGCGTCGAACGTGTCGCGCGGGCGACCGGCGTGAAAGCGATCGTCCAGCAGATGCTCGGCGGACCGTGCATCGGATGCGTGCGACGACAGCGCGAGCTGAACTCAGAATTTCCAAGCAGTGCAACGACCATCCCGGAGTAATGACCCATGGCCCAATCTCTCCTCATCCAGGCGTCGATCACCAACCGCACCAACGGCGGCTTCGCGGGTTCAAAGGGCGTCGCTGTCACGACCGCCGGTGATCTGCACGACGACATCGCGCTGAACGTGACAACGTCCGAGCTCACGCACTCCATCCCGACCTCGATCGGGAACGCTGGGTACTGCGTGATCGTCAACGACGACGCGACGAACTACGTCGACGTCGGGTTCGCAACGACGGTCTATCCGCTGCGGCTGCCGGCGGGCGGTGCGATGGTGCTGGCTCTCACGCCCGCTGCGGCGAGCTTGTTTCTGAAGGCGAACACGGCTGCTTGCAAGGTGCGATTGCGCGTGCAGGAGGCGTGACTTACGCCGCGCCGGTGCGCAAAAGCGTGTCAAAATATTCCAGATTGTATTCCAGGCCAATGGGGTTGGCCTCCCATGCTTCAGCGGTCAAGCGCGGCGGCGATGACAAGATGTCGTTTACATCTTGTCTTCTCTGAAGCTCACGACGAGTCGCCTACCACAACGAGCCTGCAGAATCACTCGGAGGAGAAGGTGGCGGATCGAGTTGGGGTCGGTCGGTCTGTGTTGACGAAAGCTGAAGCAGAGTGCGAACCGTCCATCGCTGTCCTTCCTCGATCACGGCGCGGACCCTAACCAGCTTCTTGCGCTTCTGGGCCGCGAAGCATGTGTCGTACGATTCACGAGCGATGTCGTCGATCACAACTTGGCGATGCATATCTGGGTCGATGATCTCCAGCGTCACCGACCTTCGAATCTCGCCCTTTGAGTTCGGCCGATCCTCGCGGAAGACCAGAGGATGTGCGACGAAGGTCCGCTCCCGGACACGCTCGTGGGGCTTCAATTCATCGCGCACAGCTTCAGCACGTTCAAACGAGCCAGGCCCAAGCGCAATGCGATGAACGATCGCACCCGACCTCACCGCGGGTGAGGCGTCCCATTCCGGCCAGCAACGAAAGTCCACCGTCGCGAAAAATGAGAGACTTCCAGGAGGCCGCAACTTCGCAATGGCATCGGCGACGGCATGGTTGACACCGGGAGGTCGCTCCCCATCAACTGTCTCCGAGCCAAAGTAGGCGACGATCCGTTCGAGGGTGCGGGTGACTCGTCTGCCCAAAGGTAGGTCAGAATCCAAGATCGGCCACTGGACCTCTGTGGGGAGCAGCATCTTCAACCCGAAGCTGCCAACCTGCGTGTGCCCGAGACGAGAAGTTCGCAGAACTCGCTCACGGAACTCCCGCGGCGGAAGCCCAACCGAACCGGCGAACGTCTCGGCCGCCTCCGATACGAGGGTGACGAGCTGGCCGAGCACTCCGTGTGCGTACGTGAGATCGATGCCTCCCAAGCCGCTTTGTTCGGTCCCGAGGTTCGCAACGACGCAGTCAGGTTTCGGCATCGTCATTGCCGCGAGGAGATCTTCGGTCTGGAGCTGCTCCAACCCCATGACGGCCAACGTCGAGATCAAGTGCGGAGCGAAAATCACTCCGTCATCATGCGCAAAGTGCACGATGCGTCCATCGCGATGACGAAACCACTCTTCGCCGTCGTCTTGTGATCGCACAGCCGAAAAATCGAGCTTCGCGAGAAGGCTGATTAGGTCACCACGCCGCACGCGCGACAAGAGTTCGCTCGTCCGGTGCTCGATTGAGCCGCTGATCAGGTTGGTACTAGGCATCGGCCGCCACCCGTCGAACTCGTTTCACCTGCTCTAGGTAGAGTCGCCACAGCGTATCCACGGTCAGCCTTTGCGAGGCGGGTACATCGATCGGCACCTCCGCGCGAGAGTCCGACGAAGCCAACCGCGGCATGCTCTGGGCCAAGGCGTAGTAGAAACTGCCAAGGATCGCTACTCGCTGACTGCGATCGCCGTGCTGGCACCAACGCTCTCTTCCCTTGGGGACCGCCATCAGCACGATCAACACATGCTTGCCTGCATACCGGTCGTACCAGCGGCGAGTGACGTAGATCCGAATTCGCCCCTTCGAGGTCCGCGCGTTCGTCCTCGCTTTCACCTGAACATCTAGGTGTGCGGACGCACTCGTGACGCCATCGAG
>JAQSCR010000436.1 GCA_029945495.1 Pseudolabrys sp.
CAGTACCTCAAGACGATCAAGCGCACCGGGCTCGCCAAGGGCCTGTTCTCCGAGCAGCGCTACCTGGATGACGGCGCGGAAAACCCGGATTTCGTCCTCAACAAGCCGGCCTATCGCAAGGCCAAGATCCTGGTCGCCGGCGACAATTTCGGCTGCGGCTCGAGCCGCGAGCACGCGCCCTGGGCGCTGATGGATTTCGGTATCCGCTGCGTGATCTCGACCTCGTTCGGCGATATTTTCTACAACAACTGCTTCAAGAACGGCGTGCTGCCGATCCGCGTGTCGCCGGAGGATCTGGAGAAGCTGTTCGACGACGCCGAGCGCGGCGCCAATTCGACTTTGTCGATCGATCTGGAAAAGCAGGAAATCAAGGGTCCCGACGGCGGCACGGTCAAGTTCGAGATCGACGCCCACCGCAAGCACTGCATGCTCAACGGCCTCGACGATATCGGCCTGACCAAGCTCAAGGCCGACAAGATCGTCAGCTACGAGGCGAAAGCCCAGGCGGCGCGGCCCTGGGCGTAAGATAATCTGTCATTCCGGGGCGCTCCAAAGGAGCGAGCCCGGAATCCAGCTTCTGCCGAGTGCGTATCCGGATTCCGCCTACAGATCGATCTTGCTGTAGATCGTAATATTCAGGCCGATTTTTTCGCTGGAGAGTGCGACCGCGGCCGTGACGGTTTCATGACCTTCGATCTTGCCGCTGGCGATGGCCGCGCGAATGGCCTTCTCGACCTCGCTTTGCGCGGTGAAGCTGACGGTTTTCAGGAACCGGTCAACCGACGCTTTCAAAGCCTTGTCGCCCAACACTGCCATATTGCTTAAGACTGCCATTTTGCCAATTCGCGGCCGCCTATTTTTAAGCCACGGCGGTGGCCGAGATACAGGCCCCGGCGGCAAATATCTGCCGGCCTAGTTAATGCCCGCGGGCGGCCCGACACACCGGCGTTATCGATATATGCAAGTTTCACTTTGCACGGGTCCGATCCGCCGTATGATCGATGCCACATGGACACCGGGGGGAAGTCACGTTCCGTTGGTGCCGCCGGCCTCGGACCGATCAACCATCGACGATAGGAGTGGGCGTTGAGTTATTTTTCACAGTCAAAAAGTGGCGACAGCAGGGGCGCCACCAAGAGCGCCGATATCGGCGCCGCCGGGCCGAGGCTTGATGCACCGGCGCACAAGACGTCACCGTCGCAGGAGATCGTCTCGACGCTCGGTCCCGGCCTGCTGATCACCGGCAATGTCACCAGCACCGGCGCGGTTCAGGTTTTCGGCCGCATCATCGGCGACATTCACGCCGCGCGCCTGTTGATCTGCAAGGGCGCCGTGGTCGAGGGCAAGGTCGTCGCACAGGAAGCCGTGATCGAGGGCCACTTCAAGGGCACCATTCACGGCAACAACGTCAAGCTGCAGGCCACCGCCGTCGTCGACGGCGAGATATTCAAGCAGTCGCTGGTCATCGAGCAGAACGCCCAGTTCGAAGGCGTGTCGCGCCGGCTCGAGAAGGCGGTCGAAGCGCCGACGGCCGATCAGGTCAGCGGTGCGAGCATCAACCATGCCCGCGCGCCGATCGCCGCGCTGGTTCCGGACGCGGAGCCGGCCGAGCAGAGCTATGCGGTGAACGGCAATGGCGGCGTACCGGCCGGGCAATCTTACTAAGATATCCCGCCAAGATCGTCGCCCAGGAATTGAGAAAAGGGCGCGGGCTTTTGTCCGCGCCTTTTGCTTTTTTCAAGTGCCCCAAGTACCCAATGAGGCCGGCCCGTCAGGCCGCCTTTGCGGCGATCGCTTCGGCGATCATCACCGTGCGCCGCGCCATCTCGGCATGCAGACGCTCGACCATGCGGCCGTCGATCGACACCACGCCTTTTGACTTGTTCTCGGGCAATTCGAACGCCGCGATCATCTTGCGCGCCCACGCCACTTCGTCCGCCGACGGCGAGAACGCGGCGTTGCATGGCTCGATCTGGTTGGGATGGATCAGGGTCTTGCCGTCGAAGCCGAATTCGACGCCTTGCTGGCATTCCACATAGAAGCCGTCGGCATTGGCGAGATCGTTGTAGACGCCGTCGAGAATATCGATGCCGTTGATGCGCGCGGCGGCCAGGCAGGTCGAAAGCCACGGCAGCATCGGCGCGCGCCCCGGCACGAGGCGGGCGCGGGTGTCCTTGGCGAGATCGTTGGTGCCCATGACGAAGCCGGACAGCCGCGTCTCCGAATCCCTGGCCGCGGCGGCGATCGCCAGAATGTTGAAGATGGCGAGCGGCGTCTCGATCATCGCCCAGACCCGCGTCTTGACCGGCGTATGCATGTCGAGCAGGCGGCGGCCGATCATCTCCAGCGTATTGGGATTGGACACTTTCGGGATCAGGATGGCGTCGGGCACGGCCTGCGCGGCGGCGGCCAAATCGTCGGCGTGCCACGGCGTATCGACGGCATTGACGCGAATGAAAACTTCGCGTGCGCCAAAGCCGCCGCCCTTCACCACATCGGCGACCTGCTGGCGCGCCGCTTCCTTGGCGTCAGGCGCAACCGAATCCTCAAGGTCGAGGATGATGCCGTCGGCGGGCAAGGTCTTGGCCTTTTCCAGCGCGCGGGCGTTGGAGCCGGGCATATAGAGAACGCTGCGGCGCGGACGAATGATCATGCTGAAACCCCGATGAACTTGCCTGAGCTTTATAACGCAGCAAAGGACATGCCACCACAGGACTTAGCCCAACTGGATTTGCTACCACAATGACAGACGGCCGCCGCGGGACGAACACGGTCTGCCGATGGCGATCTGGGCGTGACGGCTAGCGCGCGCCGACCGTGTAGCGGCCCGGGTACCGCTGTGCGCCGTTGACCGGCTCGCCGGATTTCAAAATTTTATAGAGCTGAAAGCGGTCGCCGTCGGCCACCAGCTTCAGCCGGCCGGGGTCGGGATTGGGCGCTTCGTCCTCGGTGAACAGAACATAGAGATAATCGAATTTGGTCCAGTTCAGCCAGAATGCCGGCGTGCCCGGCACCGGGTGCTCGGTGGCGACGATCAATTGCGCGACCGAAGGCGGCGTGCCGTCCTGGGTATCGGCAAAGTCTTTGTACTCCGGCTTCACGTGCAAGATCTGCTTGCCGGGAACAGTAAACACCGTCGTCACCAGTGCGGAGCGTTCGATGGTGGCGATACAGGCCGCGTGCACGATACCGAGATCGCGCACATCCTCGCCGAGCGAACGGTCGGCATAGGACACGAATACCTTCGAACCCGGCGCGATGCGTTTGACCGACGAACGGAACTGGCTGGTCGAATCCGACAGCTGCGTCCAGTTGTAGTCGATCTCGATCAGCCGGCCGGCGATCAGAATGACGAGAATGACCATGAAGCCGCGCCGCACCAGGCGGCGGCGCAATTCCAGATCGCCGCAGGCGAACAGCATGAAGGCGACGCCGATCGGAACGCGCTGGTCGGTCATGTAGGTGTCGAACATCACGCGCGGCAGCGCCAGATAGACCACGGCGCCGACGGCGAGCAACACGAACACAAGCGGATGAAAGCGCAGCACGCGATGGCGGACGGCCCAAACCAAAGCCACGACCATGACGCTGATCAGCGCGAAGGCGGCGATGTCGGAGTAGTCGGTGACGATGTACATCAGGCCGTCGATCTTGCCGCGCTGATCCCAATAGATGCCGGAGGCAAGCCTCATGGTCGGGCTGGCGGCCAGCAAGGGCGCGGCGGCGAGAAACGGCAAGCCGCTGGCGACGAAATCGACGATGCGGCCCGGCCATGGGCGGTCGCGCTGCTCCCACAGCCGCAGCGCCTCAAACGACAGCACGCCGATGCCGTAAATGCCGAGCGCCGACAGGTGGCAGAAAAACAGGACGACCACGCAGGCCGACGACAGCACCATGCGCAACGGCCAGATGCGTTCGCGCACCGCAACCCAGCCGGCAAGCGCCCACAGCGCGACGCCAACGCCGAAAATATAGTTCATCAACCCGACCAGAAAGACGAAATTATAAAGCAGCGGAATGGCGAACAGCGGCATTGCCGACCAGCGGCCGATCAGCGCGCGGTTCAGCGCCAATATGCCGGAGATGATGAGCGCAAACATCGTGACGATATAGACCTGGCCCGCGACGTAGATATTCATGAACCGCGCCAACGTCGGCACGATGAAGTCCATGGTCAAGTTCGGGATCACCTGCCAGTTGATTTCGTAGAATTCCGCGAGCTTCGGATTCGTCGCCAAGGTGGCGATCACCTGCATTCGCGACAGGTGGTTGACGTAGTCCGACAGCGGCGGCAGCGGATGGGTCCAGATCGGAATCGAGATCAGCAACGTGAACGCTGCGAACAGCACGGCGATCTGCCCGCCGGTGAACCCCTGGGCGCGGGAACGCGGCGCGGCAGGCTGCGCGAGGATCGGTTTGTCAGGTGAGAGCATGGAAAACCTGGTTTGAACCTATCCATCGTCGATTCGACCTGAACACGCGATGAACACCCCCGTTTACCTTGGCAGAGGTTACCGCGGCGTGACCGCGCCTAAAGTCGCAGGAAAGCACAGCTTTTCCGCGCCGACGGCGGCGGCGCCGGTTCCATTGGCGGATCGGCCATGACGCTTGCGTCGCCTGTTGCGGTATGGAAAAGAACCGGCACCACCGGACGCAAAAACCGATGAATTTTCCAAAACGACTGATCGACGGCTACCGCGCCTTTTGCGACGGACGTCTGCAGACCGAGCAGGACCGCTATCGCGAGCTGGCCGAAAATGGCCAATCGCCCGAAATCATGGTGATCGGCTGCTGCGATTCCCGCGTTTCGCCGGAAGTCGTCTTCGATGCCAGCCCGGGCGAACTGTTCGTGGTGCGCAATATCGGCAATCTGGTGCCGCCCTACACGCCCGACGGCGCGCAGCGCGCCGTCTCGGCGGCCCTGGAATTCGCGGTCCAGGTGCTCAGGGTCAAGCACATCGTCGTGCTGGGCCACGGCCAATGTGGCGGCATCCGCGCCTATGCCGAGCAGGGCAAGCCGCTATCGCCGGGCGATTTCATCGGCAAATGGATGGACATGATCAAGCCCGCGGCCGAAGTCGTTGGCGCGCGCGAGAAATATGCGAGTCAGCTCGACTATCTCACGGCGCTGGAACATCAATCGATGGTCACCACGCTCGACAATTTGATGACGTTTCCCTGCGTGCGGATTCTCGTCGAACGCAAGAAGCTGCAATTGCACGCGGCCTATTTCGCCGTCGGCACGGGCATGCTTTCGGTGCGCGATCCGGACACCGGCGCCTTTGCCTCGATCGCCGGCGCCAGGCATTTGCCCGCGTTCAGCGAGCCGCGATTCTAGGCGGCGCGCTCAAACGAAATCTGGCGGCTTGCGCCGCCAGATTTGTGTCGTCTGAATTACACCGGCAGGATTGCGCGGCCAAAATCACGCCGCTTTGCGCTTGGCCTGAATGAGCTTGCGGTTGATCAGGCTCTCGGCGATCTGGATCGTGTTGAGCGCCGCGCCCTTGCGCAGATTGTCCGACACCACCCACATTTCCAGGCCGTTATCGACGGTCGGGTCGGTGCGGATGCGGCTTATGTAGGTCGCATCCTCGCCGACGCATTCATACGGCGTGGTGTAGCCGCCCGGCTCGCGCTTATCGATCACCAGACAACCCGGCGCACTGCGCAGGATTTCACGCGCTTCGTCTTCCGAAATCGGATTTTCGAACTCAATGTTGACGGCTTCCGAGTGGCCGACGAACACCGGCACGCGCACGCAAGTGGCGGTCAGCTTGATTTTGGGATCAAGAATCTTCTTGGTCTCCATCATCATCTTCCACTCTTCCTTGGTGTAGCCGTCTTCCATGAACACATCGATCTGCGGAATGACGTTGAAGGCGATGCGCTTCGGAAACTTCTTGGTGACGATTTCGCCGACCGTGTAGACCGCCTTGGTCTGCTGGAACAGTTCGTCCATCGCATCCTTGCCGGCGCCCGACACCGACTGATAGGTCGCGACGACGACGCGCTTGATCGTGGCGCGATCGTGCAACGGCTTGAGCGCGACGACGAGCTGCGCGGTCGAGCAGTTCGGATTGGCGATGATGCCCTTCTTCGAGAAGCCCGACAGCGCGTCGGCGTTCACTTCCGGCACCACCAGCGGCACGTCCGGGTCCATGCGCCAGGCCGACGAATTGTCGATCACCACCGCGCCCTGCGCGGCGATCTTCGGCGACCATTCAAGCGACACCAAGCCGCCCGCCGACATCAGACAGATGTCGACGTCGGAGAAGTCGTAATGGTCGAGCGCCTTGACCTTCAGGATCTTGTCGCCGAACGAGCATTCCTGGCCCATGCTTTTACGCGAGGCGAGCGCGACCACTTCGTCGGCCGGAAATTTGCGTTCGTCCAAGATGTTGAGCATTTCGCGACCGACATTGCCGGTAGCGCCCACCACGGCGACCTTGTAACCCATTGTTAACTCTCCGAAATAATTCCCCGGTCTCAACTTCACACAACGCAACCGGATCGCAGCGCTTCTAGGCGAGAATGGCGTCGATGACAACGCCGGCGACGGCACCTGGGGCGGATGGCGCCCAAATGTCGCCGAGGTGTTGCCGAGGGAGCGCTTATGCACCCGGCCCTGCATTCCTGGCGCGAGGAGTTGCCCGCCCATTTCGTGCGGGCTCTCGCTTATGTGGGTGGGTGGGCGATCCTTTCCATAGCGGCGGCGCAATTCTTTCAATCGCCGCCGGTGAAGACTGCCATCGCTCCGGTTGATCGTTCGGACTGGATCGAGATCGAGCGGCCGTTTCCGGCCTTTGCCCTGGCCATACCGGAAGCCGGCGGCCAGCCCTCGAGCTACGCCATCCGCCGTCATGCCGCAGGCGGCGGCCGCAAGGACATCCTGAGCCTGGGCGAGCCGGACGCGCCGACACCCTTTTTACAGGTGGAGATTTACCGCCCCGGCAGCGAGCCTGTGACCTTTGCCGGACCCGTGGCCGAGGTCGCCGACGGCGCCGCCGCGCTCGGTCCGGCCGCATTGACGCCGGACGGCGAGCCGCTAGCCAGCAAATTCGGCCCGCTCAACCTCGTCAGTTTCGAGACCTCCAACGGCGTGGCACGCCAGTGCCTCGGCTTCGTCCGTGCCTATGACGATCCGAACCTCCGGCTGTCGGGCTGGTTCTGTCAGGCGGGAAGTCTGGTGGCGCGCAGCACTCTGGCCTGCGCGCTCGACCGGCTGACTTTGCTGGCGGCCGGCAGCGAGCCGAAGGTCGGCGCGCTGTTCGCGCAGGCCGAACTGCACCGCAGCTTCTGCGGCCAGCGCGAACCGCTGCTGGCGGCGACGCCGAAATACCGGTTGCTGTGGCAGGCCCTCGCGACACGCCCGGAGCCGCGCCGCGTCGGGCGCTGACGCTTCCGCGCCGAAATCGAATGCCGTTGCATTGCCGTGCCGCCGGCCCGATAGTTTCATCGTCCGATTGATCGAACGGCAAAGGTCCTTGCTTGGCCCGCGATCTGCACGATGGCCTGATGGCATTGCTGCCGCGCCTCTACGCGTTCGCCCGCACCATGCTGGGCGATGCGGACGCCGCGCGCGATCTTGTCCAGGAAGCCGCCACACGCGCGCTGGCGGCACGCCGCGTTCCGGACGATCAGCCGGCCTACCGGGCCTGGATGTTTCGGATCGTGCGTAACGCCGCTCTCGATGAAATTCGCCGCCGCCAGCGGCCGATCCCGGAAGATTCCGGCACGGTCGACCTGTGGGCCTTCGACGCTGCCCACATTGCCAAGATTACCGTCGAGCAGGGACTTTCCTCGCTGGCGCCGGTGCATCGGGAAATAATCTCCTTGATCGACATAGCCGGTTTCAGTTACGGCGAAACCGCCGAATTGCTGCAAGTCCCGATCGGCACCATCATGAGCAGGATTGCGCGCGCTCGTAGTGCACTCCTTGCAGCGATCGAGAACAGCAGCCTGCGGCCACTGAAAACGAAGCATGGATAGCGAACCGAAAAACGACGATCTTCTGCTGCTCAATGCGCTGGTCGACGGCGAATTGGCGCTGGCCGATTGCGCCGCATTGGCGGCGCGTCTGTCGAGCGAGCGCGACCTGGCGCGCGCTTACGCCGCCCTGGCGCAGTTGAAGGCGTCGATTGGCGAGAGCGCCAGCACGCTGCCCGCCGACATGCCGGCATTCTCGCTGTCGCCGAAAGAACCATCGGTCTGGCCGCGCGCCACCGCGGCCGCCACGGCCATCGCCGCTTTGCTGGCGCTGGCGTTTCTCGTGCTGCAGGATCTGCCTTTCGACAGCGACCCGGCGGCGCCCGCCGAAGGCCCGACTGCGATTACGCTAGCCTCGCTGCCAGCCGGCACCTCGGTTCCCCGGCTCGATACCGCGGGTCTCAAGCTCGTCGGCCTGGCCATCGAGCCAGGCAACGTTCCGCTTTTCACGGCCACCTACCGCGGACCGCATGGCTGCCGGCTCGATCTGCGCGCCTGGCCTTTCGGCGCGGTCGCGCCCGTGCTTAGCGGCACCGACCGCCACACCTGGACCTCCGGCGATCTGGTCTATGAGCTGGTGGCGCACGGCATGCCCAAGAGCCGCTTTGCCATCATCGCCGGCGCCGCCGAATTGCAGACCCGGGTCGGTTCCGACCATGACCGCATTGACCGCCGCCTGCGCGAGGCCAATATCGCCCCGCCGCCCTGCCTCGGCTGATCCGTCTAAATAATCGACGGAATAAATCCGAGCCCTCCTTCGTTTCTTCTCCACTGCGACTGCGTGACGAGGGTCACGCGGATCGAAAAAGCCGCCGCGAGCGGCATCAGGGAGGGAACGAATGAAAAATATGAATCGCCGGCATTTTCTCGGGACAACCGCTGCCGCCGGCGCAGCGTTGACCGGGGGATTCGGCCGGCTGAGCGAGGCCGCGGCGGCGATCGCCGAGCTCACGCCGGGCGTGCCGGAGGGTGTCGGCAGCTACGCCACGATGGGGACGCTGCCCGGCAAGAAGCCGCTGATCCAGCTCTCCGACCGGCCGCCGAACTATGAAGCGCCGATTGAATATCTGCGCACGCCGATCACGCCAAACGATCAGTTCTACGTCCGCTATCACCTCTCGGACATCCCGGAAGTCGACGTCAAAACCTACAAGATCAAGGTCGGCGGCGACGGCGCCGCCACGCCGATCGAACTGACGCTCGCCGATCTCAAGGCCATGCCGGCCGTCGAGATAGCCGCGGTCAACCAGTGCTCCGGCAACCGGCGCGGTCTGTCCAAGCCGCACGTCCAAGGCGTCGAATGGGGTTACGGCGCGATGGGCTGCGCGCGCTGGAAGGGCGCCCGGCTGAAGGACATTCTCGACAAGATCGGCCTGAAGAAGGAAACGATCGAGATCGGCTTCAACGGCGCCGACGGCCCGGCGGTGGCCGCCACGCCCGACTTCATCAAGAGCATTCCAGCCTGGAAAGCGATCGAGGAAACGACCATCGTCGCCTACGAAATGAACGGCCAGCCTTTGCCGCATTTCAACGGCGCGCCGGCGCGTGTCATCGTGCCCGGCTGGACCGGCACCTACTGGATGAAGCACGTCGTCGAAATCAACGCGCTGACCAAGCCCGAGACGAACTTCTGGATGAATCCGGCCTACCGCATTCCGGTCGGCAAGTTTCCGATCCGGGATCGCTTCCTCACCCAGGAAAACGCGGCGAACACGCCGATTACCGAGATCGTGGTGAATTCGCTGATCACCAGTCACCGCGACGGCGCCAAGGTGAAGGCCGGCAAGCTTACGGTCAGCGGCATGGCCTGGGACGGCGGCTACGGCATCCGTTCGGTGGAGGTCTCGACCGATGGCGGCAAGACATGGGGCACCGCGGCGCTCGGCGTCGACAATGGCCGCTTCGCGTTCCGGCCGTGGAGCTTCGACATCGCCGCCAAGAAGGGCAAAAACTCAGTGACGGTCAACGCCACCAACAAGATCGGCCAGAGCCAGACCACCGAGCTGATCTTCAATCCGGCCGGCTATCACAACAACGTCATGCAAAACATCACGCTGACGGCCTGAGGGGGAAACCATGCAGAAGATCGTCATTGCACTTGCCGCAACGCTCATCGCCTCGTCGGCACTCGCCGACGAGCAGGTGATCAAGCTGAAGCCGGGCCCCGGCATGGACAAGGTGGAAGCCAACTGCGGGGCCTGCCACTCCCTCGCCTATATCCCGATGAACTCGCCGTTTCTCAACGCGGCCGGCTGGGACGCCGCCGTCAACAAGATGGTCAACTTGCTGAAGGCGCCGATCGAACCGAACGACGCCAAAGCGATCAAGGAATACCTCGCCAAGAACTACGGCGGTTGAACTAGGGCGGCTGACCCGCCGGCCGACTGCCGCCGGTACAAACGATTCGGCCCCGCCAGCCCGGCGGGGCCTTTTTTTACCGCTTGCGGCTACACTTGCGGGTGATTTGCCGCTATTAAGCCGAACCGAATGCCGCTAGACTGCACCGCAACATTGAACCGCCCGGTCGAGGTCCTTCTCATGCGCCTGAAATTCATTGCCGCCACGTTTGCCGCATTCGGCACGCTGGCTTTGCTGGCCGTCCCGGCCAATGCCCAGTCGAGCGAGCGGCGCATCACGACCAACGCCCGCGGCCACACCGTATTCACCAGCCGCGACGAAAACGGCCGCACCCGCACCAAGGTCATCATCCAGAAGCGGTCCTATCTCGATCCGGGCACCGAAGTGCTGCCGGGCACCGAGCACAACCACGATTATCAGTCGTCGCCGAATCAGCGGGCGTCGAGCGTCCTCGACAACACGGCCTTCGGCGGCAACCGCACGGCGCTGCCGGGCGCGATGGAGCCGGGCTACGGCAAGAACGGTCCGTTCCTGCGCTTCTAAGTCGCGCGCCAAACCGGAATAAAAAAACGCGGCCTCAAGGGCCGCGTTTTTCGTTTCGTCATTCCGGGATGGCGCGGTAGCGCCAGACCCGGAATCCAGAGGCGAACTTTGAGCCAATTACTGGATTCCGGGTTCGCGCTTTCGCGCGCCCCGGAATGACGTCAAGCGAGCTGTTCCAACTCCGCCAGAATCGCCGAGCCCATTTCCGAGGTGCCGACGGTCTTTTCGCCCGGCGCGGCGATGTCGCCGGTGCGGATGCCCTTGTCCAACGTGGCGGCAATCGCCTTGTCGATCATGTCGGCCTGCGGGCCTAGATCGAACGAGTAGCGCAGCGCCATGCCGAACGACGCGATCATCGCGATCGGATTGGCCAGACCCTTGCCGGCGATGTCAGGCGCCGAGCCGTGCACCGGCTCATACAGCGCCTTGCGCTTTTTGGTCTTGGGATCGACCTCGCCGAGCGAAGCCGACGCCAGCATGCCGAGCGAACCGGTCAGCATCGCCGCGATGTCCGATAGCATATCGCCGAACAGATTGTCGGTGACGATGACGTCGAACTGCTTCGGATTGCGCACCAGCTGCATGCCGCCGCTGTCGGCGAGCTGATGCTCGAGCTGCACGTCCTTGAACTCGCGCGCGTGTAGCGCCGTGATCACCTCGTTCCATAACAGGCCCGACTTCATGACGTTGCGCTTTTCCATCGACGTCACTTTGTTGCGGCGCTTGCGCGCCAGTTCAAACGCAACACGCCCAATGCGCTCGATCTCGTAGGTGTCGTAGACCTGCGTATCGATGGCGCGCTTCTGGCCGTTGCCGAGATCGGTGATGGTCTTGGGCTCGCCGAAATAGACGCCGCCGGTCAACTCGCGCAGGATCATGATGTCGAGACCCTCGACCAGCTCGCGCTTGAGCGAGGAGGCGTCGGCCAGCGCCGGATAGGTCACCGCCGGGCGCAAGTTGGCGTAGAGGTCGAGGTCCTTGCGCAGCCGCAGCAAGCCGGCTTCGGGCCGCACGTCATAGGCAACCTTGTCCCACTTCGGCCCGCCGACCGAGCCGAAGATCACGGCATCGGCGGCCTTGGCCTTGGCCATCGTCGCGTCGGTGATCGCCACCTGATGCGCGTCGTAACAGGCGCCGCCGACCAGGTCCTCGTCATAGGTGAACCGGTCGGGGCCCTTTTTGTTGAAGAAGTCGATGACGCGCTTCACCTCGGCCATCACTTCGGGGCCGATGCCGTCGCCGGGGAGCAGAAGGAGATTGTGGGTTGCCATGGACGTCCTCGCCGTTTCTGAACTCGCGCCGAGTGCTAGAGCGCCGCGTCCAAATTGGCAAGGTACCTGGAGCTAAAGTCCGCCGAACCAGTTATAGCCCTGGTTTTCCCAATAGCCGCCGTGGTCGGTATTGGTGACTTCCATGGCGACGACGTATTTCGGATTTTTGTAGCCGAGCTTGGTCGGCATTCGGATTTTCATCGGGAAACCGTAGGCGCGCGGCAGGATCTTGTTGTCGAACTTGAACGTCATCTGGGTCTGCGGATGCAGCGCGGTCGGCATGTCGATGGTGTTGGTGTAGCCCTCGGCGCATTTGAACCAGATGTATTTGGCGCGGGTGTCGGCGCCGATGCGCTTGAGAAATTCCGAAAGCTGCGCGCCCTGCCAGGAGCCGATGGCGCTCCAGCCTTCGACGCAGACATGGCGGGTGATCTGCGACACTTCCGGCAGCGCGTGGAGCTCATCGAGCGTCCACGGCTTCTTGTTGTCGACCAGCCCGGAGACTTCGAGTCTGTAGGTCGCCGGGTCCACCGCCGGCGCTTCGTCTTCGGTGTAGTAGGCGTTGAACGGGAACGGCCGGGTGATGTCGCTTTCCTTGAGGGTCGGCGCCAGCTTGGTGCGGCTGACCAAAGCCGCCTGCGCGCCGTCGATTAATTCGGAAATCTTGCGCAGCACGCCTTCGGCGGCGTCGCCGTCGATGATGTCGCAGCCGGTGAGAAAGGCCAGCGCGCCGAGGCTTGCCGCGCCGCGCAGAAAGCTGCGGCGCATCGGGTCCTGCATCAGTTTGCCGGCATCCTTGATTAGGAGATTGGCGTCGACGCCCGGAATGAGTTTGCGGATGCGCATGTGGTTCTCCTTACCGTCCGGCGATCATAGCGCGGATGCTTTTCGGCACGATCAATGCCAGCGCGACATGCACGACCAGAAAGCTGACGATCGCGGCCATGGCGGCGAAATGCACATAGCGGGCGAAGTCGTAGCCGCCGAACAGCGCGGTCAATTCCTGAAACTGCACCGGCTTCCAGATCGCCAGCCCGGACAAAACGACGATAACGGCGACGATGATGACGCCGGCATAAAGCAGCTTCTGCACGGCGTTGTAGTGCGCGAGGTCGTCATGCGCGAGCTTGAAGGTGAGCGCCGCTTTGGCATCGGCGACCACATCGCGCGGATAGATCGGCAACAGCTTGCGGCGGAAACGGCCGGTGACGATGCCGAGCGTCACATAGACGGCGCCGTTGATCACCAGCACCCACATCGCCGCGAAATGCCACTGGATCGCGCCGCCCAGCCATTGGCCGAGCGCGATCGAACGCGGGAAGGTGAAATCGAACAGCGGCGAGGCATTGAAGATCTGCCAGCCGGAACCGATCATCACCAGGATCGCCAGCGCGTTGATCCAGTGACAGATGCGCACCCAGCCCGGGTGTATCGGCGCGTCCTGGCTTGCAGTCATCGTCTCGGCGGTCATGGGCCCGGTCCAATGTTCGACGCGATCTAAGGTCTAAACAAGCTACGTCGCCCGGAAGTCCTTGGATGCATCGCCGGCCGGCCATTTTTGCACTTTTCCGTCTTTCGAAAGCTGGCCTTCGCCTCGCCGTTTTGTGAGAATGGCCGGGCCGGAGTCGATCGTCGAAGGAGCTGTGAACCGTGAGCGTCACCACTAAGACCAATACCGGTAATTTTTTCGAGGATTTCAGGCTCGGCCAGCAGATCCGCCACGCCACGCCGCGCACCGTCACGCTTGGCGACGTCGCGCTCTACAACGGCCTGTTTGGCGCGCGCTTTGCCGTGCAGTCGTCCGACGCTTTTGCCGCTGCGCTCGGCTATCCGCGCTCGCCGATCGACGACCTGCTGGTGTTCCACATCGTCTTCGGCAAGACCGTGCCGGACATCTCGCTCAACGCGGTCGCCAATCTCGGCTATGCCGACTGTCATTTTCTTAAACCCGTCTATCCCGGCGACACGCTCAATGCCGTGTCCGAAGTCATCGGCCTGAAGGAAAATTCCAACAAGAAGACCGGCATCGTCTATGTGCGCTCGCGCGGGTTCGACCAGACCGGCGCAACGGTTCTGGATTACGCGCGCTGGGTGATGGTGAAGAAGCGCGACGAGAATGCTCCGACGCCGGAAGAGCTGGTGCCGACCTTGCCGGCCAGCGTTCCCGCCTCCGCGCTCGGCAAAGGCTGCCCGAAAATCAATAGCGCGGCCTACGACACCGTGCTCGCCGGCAGTCCGCATCGCTTCGGCGACTACAAGGCCGGCGAGAAAATCGACCATCTGGTCGGCATCACCGTCGAGGACGCCGAGCACATGATCGCGACGCGGCTTTATCAGAACACCGCGCGCATTCACTTCGACCATTTTACCGAAAGCAAAGGCCGCTTCGGCCATCGCCTGATCTATGGCGGCCACGCGATTTCATTGGCGCGGGCGCTGTCGTTCAACGGCCTCGGCAACGCCTTTCACGTCGCCGCGATCAATGGCGGACGGCACGTATCGCCGTTGTTTGCCGGCCTCACCGTGTTCGCCTGGAGTGAGGTGCTGGAGACGGCGGAGGTGCCGGGCCGCTCGGATGTCGGCGCGCTGCGCCTGCGCACCGTCGCCACCAAGGACAAGCCGTGCGACGACTTTCCCTACAAGATCGGCAAGGAATACGACCCGGCGGTCATTCTCGATCTGGATTACTGGGTGCTGATGCCCCGCTAGTCATTCCGGGGCGCGCCGTAGGCGCGAACCCGGAATCCAGACGAATATT
>JAQSCR010000437.1 GCA_029945495.1 Pseudolabrys sp.
AGAAATTCGCGTAAGCGGTCGCAAACGTAAACCTAAGGTTCTGAACGGAGAGCTCCATGGCCAAAGAAAAATTCAATCGCAATAAGCCGCATTGCAACATCGGCACCATCGGTCACGTCGACCATGGCAAGACGTCGCTGACCGCGGCGATCACCAAGGTGCTCGCCGAGACCGGCGGCGCGACGTTCACCGCCTACGATCAGATCGACAAGGCGCCGGAAGAAAAGGCGCGCGGCATCACCATCTCGACCGCGCACGTCGAATACGAGACCGCGAACCGCCACTACGCTCACGTGGACTGCCCCGGCCACGCCGACTATGTGAAGAACATGATCACCGGCGCCGCGCAGATGGATGGCGCGATCCTGGTCGTTTCGGCCGCCGACGGCCCGATGCCGCAGACCCGCGAGCACATCCTGCTCGCCCGGCAAGTTGGCGTGCCCGCCCTTGTTGTGTTCATGAACAAGGTCGACATGGTCGACGATCCGGAATTGCTCGAGCTGGTCGAGCTCGAAGTTCGCGAACTTCTGTCCAAGTATAACTACCCGGGCGACAAGATCCCGATCATCAAGGGCTCGGCGCTGATGGCGCTGAACGACAAAGAGCCGAAGATCGGCCACGACGCGATCCTTGAGCTGATGAAGGCGGTGGACGAGTACATTCCGCAGCCGGAACGCCCGATCGACCAGCCGTTCCTGATGCCGGTTGAAGACGTGTTCTCGATCTCCGGCCGCGGCACTGTCTGCACCGGTCGTGTCGAGCGCGGCATCGTCAAGGTCGGCGAAGAAGTCGAGATCGTCGGTATCAAGCCGACCCAGAAGACCATCGTCACCGGCGTTGAAATGTTCCGCAAGCTGCTCGATCAGGGCCAGGCTGGCGACAACATCGGAGCGCTGCTGCGCGGCACCAAGCGTGAGGAAGTCGAGCGTGGCCAGGTTCTCTGCAAGCCTGGCTCAGTCAAGCCGCACACCAAGTTCAAGGCCGAAGCCTACATCCTGACCAAGGAAGAGGGCGGACGTCATACCCCGTTCTTCACCAACTATCGTCCGCAGTTCTACTTCCGCACCACCGACGTGACCGGTGTGGTCCATCTGCCGGAAGGTACCGAAATGGTGATGCCGGGCGACAACGTGGCGATGGAAGTGCACCTGATCGTGCCGATCGCCATGGAAGAAAAGCTCCGCTTCGCGATCCGTGAAGGTGGCCGCACCGTCGGCGCCGGCGTGGTCGCGAGCATCATCGAGTAAGACAAAGAACTGGCACTCCCCGCCTTGAACAGGCGGGGAGTTCAGTAACCCGGTCCGATGCAAGGCTTCGGCCCTGCGGCTCTCCGGGGAAGTCGAGACGGTAGCGAATACTGGATCATCCGTTTGAACGGATGATGACAGTCCAGAGAGACAGACAAATGAACGGCCAGAATATTCGGATCCGGCTCAAGGCGTTCGATCATCGCATCCTCGATGCGTCGACGCGCGAGATCGTCAACACCGCCAAGCGCACAGGCGCGCAGGTGCGTGGACCGATTCCGCTGCCGACGCGCATCGAGAAGTTCACGGTGAACCGCTCGCCGCACGTGGACAAGAAGAGCCGCGAACAATTCGAGATGCGCACGCACAAACGCCTTCTCGACATCGTCGACCCGACGCCGCAGACCGTGGACGCGCTGATGAAGCTCGACCTGGCCGCCGGTGTCGACGTCGAGATCAAGCTCTAAAGGCCGGGTGAGGACATACAAATGCGTTCGGGTGTCGTCGCACAGAAAATGGGTATGACCCGGTTGTTCACCGATGCTGGTGAACACGTGCCGGTTACGGTTCTGCGCCTGGCGCAGTGCCAGGTCATTGCTCATCGTACCAAAGACAAAAACGGTTACGTCGCGCTCCAGCTTGGATCTGGCGAGCGTCGGGCCGGCAACATGATCAAGGCGGACCGCGGCTACTTCGCCGCCGCCAAGGTCGAGCCGAAGCGCAAGCTCGCGGAATTCCGCGTCAGCGAAGACGCGATGATCCCGGTCGGGGCGGAAATCACCGCCGACCATTTCGTCGAAGGTCAGTTCGTCGACGTCTGCGGCATTTCGATCGGTAAGGGTTTCGCCGGCGGCATGAAGCGCTGGAACTTCGGCGGTTTGCGCGCCACCCACGGCGTGTCGGTCTCGCATCGTTCGATCGGTTCGACCGGCGGCCGTCAGGACCCGGGCAAAACCTTCAAGAACAAGAAGATGCCGGGCCACATGGGCCACACCCGCATCACCACGCTGAACCTCAAGGTCGCCAAGATCGACATCGAGCGCGGCCTGGTCATGGTCGAAGGCGCGGTGCCGGGTTCAAAGGGCGGCTGGATCACCTTGCGCGACGCGGTCAAGAAGAAGCTGCACAAGAACGCGCCGAAGCCGGGCAAATTCCGCCTTGCCGAAGCTGTCGCCTCGGAAGCCCCCGCTGCGAAGGAGGGCGAATAATATGGATATGAAAATCACCACGCTTGAGGGCAAGGAAGCCGGCTCGGTCAATCTGTCCGACGCCATCTTCGGCCTCGAGCCGCGCGCCGACATCATTCAGCGCTGCGTCAACTGGCAATTAGCTCGCCGCCAGCGCGGCACGCACAAGACCAAAGACCGCAGCGAGATCTGGCGCACAGGCAAGAAGATGTACGGCCAGAAGGGCACCGGCGGCGCTCGTCACGGCTCGGCCCGCGTGCCGCAGTTCCGCGGCGGCGGTCGTGCCTTCGGTCCGGTGGTGCGCAGCCACGCCATCGATTTGCCGAAGAAGGTGCGGGCGCTCGCGCTCAAGCACGCTTTGTCGTCGAAGGCCAAGGACGGCGGCATCATCGTCATCGACAAGGCCACGCTGGACAAGGCGAAGACCAAGTCGCTGCTCGCGCAGTTCGGCAAGATGAGCCTCGCCAACGCGCTGATCATCGACGGCGCCGAGCTGGAGGCGAACTTCGCCCACGCCGCGCGCAACATCCCGAACATCGACGTGCTGCCGATCCAGGGCATCAACGTTTACGACATCATGCGGCGCAAGACTCTCGTGCTGACGAAAGCCGCGCTCGATGCGCTGGAGGCGCGTTTCAAATGAGCACCAGCGATCCGCGTCATTACGACGTCATTCTCTCCCCCGTGATCACCGAAAAGGCGACCATGGGTTCGGAGTTCAACAAGGTTACGTTCAAGGTGGCGCGTACCGCCACCAAGCCGCAGATCAAAGACGCGGTGGAGAAGCTGTTCGACGTCAAGGTCAAGAGCGTCAACACGTTGATCCGCCAAGGCAAGGTCAAGGTTTTCAAGAACAGAGTCGGACAGCAGTCTGATGTGAAGCGCGCGATCGTGACCCTCGAAGAAGGTCATCGCATCGACGTGACCACCGGGCTGTAAGGAGCGGATCGATGGCGTTAAAGACCTACAATCCGACCACACCGAGCCAGCGCCACCTGGTCACCGTCGATCGTTCGACGCTGTACACGGGCGCGCCGGTCACGGCGCTGACCGAAGGTCAGCACTCGACGGGTGGCCGCAACAATAACGGCCGCATTACGTCGCGCTTCCGCGGCGGCGGCCACAAGCAGGCCTACCGGATCATCGACTTCCGCCGCACCAAGAAGGACATGGTCGCGACGGTCGAGCGGCTCGAATACGATCCGAACCGCACCGCCTTCATCGCGCTGATCAAGTACGAAGACGGCGAGCAGGCCTACATCCTGGCGCCGCAGCGTTTGGCCGCCGGCGACAAGGTGATCTCGGCCGAGCAGGCCGACGTGAAGCCGGGCAATGCGATGCCGCTCGGTTCCATTCCGGTCGGCACGATCGTCCACAACGTCGAACTGAAGATCGGTAAGGGTGGCCAGCTGGCGCGTTCGGCCGGTACCTACGTCCAGATCGTCGGTCGCGACCAGGACTACGTCATCCTTCGTCTGTCGACGTCCGAACAACGCCTGGTGCATGGCCGCTGCATGGCCACCATCGGCGCGGTGTCCAATCCGGACAAGATGAACACGACGATCGGCAAGGCCGGTCGCCAGCGCTGGCGCGGCCGTCTGCCGCACAACCGCGGCATCACCATGAACCCGGTCGACCATCCGCACGGCGGACGCACCAAGGGCGGCGGTCACTGGACCACGCCGTGGGGCTTCCCGACCAAGGGCAAGAAGACCCGCAAGAACAAGCGCACCACCAAATTCATCATGGTTAGCCGCCATGACCGCAAGAAAAAGCAGCAGTAGGAACTAGAGCTATGACGCGTTCCGCATGGAAAGGCCCGTTCGTCGACGGTTATCTGCTTAAGAAAGCGGAAGCCGCGCGTGCGTCCGGCCGACACGACATGATCAAGATCTGGAGCCGGCGCTCGACCATTCTGCCGCAGTTCGTCGGTCTTAACTTCGCCGTCTATAACGGCCAGAAGCACATTCCGGTGACGATCTCCGAGGAAATGGTTGGGCATAAGTTCGGCGAGTTCTCGCCGACCCGCATGTTCTACGGCCACACTTCGGATCGCAAAGCCAAGCGTTCGACGTCGGCCAGCTGAGGAAATAGGTAATGGGCAAGCGCGCACGCGAACGGGACCTCCCCGCTAACGAGGCAAAGGCCGTGACCCGGATGATCCGGATCTCGCCGCAGAAGCTTAACCTGGTCGCGCAGATGATCCGCGGCAAGAAGGTCGCCGGCGCATTGGCCGACCTCGAATTTTCGCGCAAGCGAATCGCCAAGGATGTGCGCAAGTGCCTTGAGTCGGCGATCGCCAATGCCGAAAACAATCACGACCTCGACGTCGACGATCTCATCGTCGCCGAGGCGCACGTCGGTAAAGCGCTTGTCATCAAGCGTTTCAGCCCGCGCGGCCGCGGCCGGGTGGGACAGATTCTCAAGCCGTTCTCGCATCTGACGATCATCGTTCGTCAGGTCGAGGCCGCGGCTGAAGCGAACGCCTGAGGAGGATTATAGTGGGTCAAAAAGTTAATCCGATTGGGCTTCGCCTCGGCATCAACCGCACCTGGGATTCGCGTTGGTTCGCCAACAAGACCGAGTACGGCACGCTGCTGCACGAAGACATCAAGATTCGCGCCGCGCTCATGAAAGAGCTCAAGCAGGCGGCGGTGTCGAAGATCATCATCGAGCGCCCGCACAAGAAGTGCCGCGTCACCGTTCACTCGGCCCGTCCGGGCGTGGTGATTGGCAAGAAGGGCGCCGACATCGAGAAGCTGCGCAAGTCGGTCGCCAAGCTGACCGACAGCGACGTCGTCATCAACATCGTCGAAATCCGCAAGCCGGAACTCGACGCGCAGCTGGTGGCCGAGTCGATCTCGCAGCAGCTCGAGCGCCGCGTCGCGTTCCGCCGCGCCATGAAGCGCGCCGTTCAGTCGGCCATGCGTCTGGGCGCCGAAGGCATTCGTATCAACTGCTCGGGGCGTCTCGGCGGCTCGGAAATCGCACGTATGGAATGGTATCGCGAAGGGCGGGTGCCGCTGCACACGTTGCGCGCCGATATCGATTACGGCGTGTCGACCGCGTTCACCACCTACGGCACTTGCGGCGTCAAGGTCTGGATCTTCAAGGGCGAAATCCTTGAGCACGATCCGATGGCGCAGGACAAGAAGCTTGCCGAAGGCGATAGCGGCCGTCCGCGCCGCGATAATGCGGCCTAAAGAGACAAGAACATGCTGCAACCGAAAAAATCAAAGTTCCGCAAGGCGTTCAAGGGCCGCATCCACGGCACCGCGACCAGCGGCGCCACGCTCGCCTTCGGCCAGTTCGGCCTGAAGGCGCTCGAGCCCGAGCGCGTCACCGCGCGCCAGATCGAGGCCGCGCGCCGCGCGCTCACCCGCTTCATGAAGCGTGCGGGCCGCGTGTGGATCCGGGTTTATCCGGATGTGCCGGTGTCGAAGAAGCCGATCGAAGTCCGCATGGGCAAGGGCAAGGGCACGCCGGAAGTCTGGGTGTGCCGGGTCAAGCCGGGCCGCATCCTGTTCGAAGTCGACGGCATTCCGGTCGGCGTCGCCAAGGAAGCCTTGACGCTCGCCGCCGCCAAGCTGCCGGTCAAAACCCGTTTCATCGAACGCATCGCCGAGTAAGAACCATGAAATCCGCCGACGTAAGAGCAATGACGCTCGACCAACTCGACGACGAGGTGCTCAAGCTGAAGAAGGAGCAGTTCAATCTGCGCTTTCAGCGGGCCACCGGTCAGCTCGAGAACACCTCGCGCGTTCGTGTCATCCGCCGCGACATCGCGCGGATGAAGACGATTGCCGCGCAGAAGCGCATCGGCGCCGAGCCGACCGTCAAGGCCGCGTCGACGAAGCCGGCCGTCAAGACCAACAAGGTCGCGAAGTCCGGTCGCCGCAAGGCCGCCACCCAATCGCCGCCGCGCGCCAAGGCGCGCGCGATCGCCCACAAGCCCAACAAGTCGAAGAAGTAAGGGGTCTGAGATGCCTAAACGTACGCTCCAGGGCGTCGTCGTCAGCGACAAGCAGGCCAAGACCGTGGTCGTGCGGGTTGACCGGCGTTTTGCCCACGCGACGATGAAGAAGACGATCAGCCGCTCGAAGAAATACCACGCCCACGACGAAACCAACCAGTACTCGGTCGGCGACGTGGTGTGGATCGAAGAGCGCCGCCCGATTTCCAAGTTGAAGACTTGGGAAGTGATCCGCGGCGAGAAGAAGCAGAAAGTCTAATCGCCGCCATGTTTGTTTTGGACATGTTTGTTTTGACCCTGGGTGCCGAGGCGATGAGCCTTACCCGCCCAACAAGAATGAGAGCCGCATCATGATTCAGATGCAAACCAACCTCGACGTCGCCGACAATTCCGGCGCGCGCCGCGTCATGTGCATCAAAGTGCTGGGCGGTTCGAAGCGGAAGTACGCGACCATCGGCGACATCATCGTCGTCTCGGTCAAGGAAGCCATTCCGCGCGGCCGCGTCAAAAAGGGCGAAGTGATGAAGGCCGTCGTGGTGCGCATCCGCAAGGATATCAAGCGCGCCGACGGCTCGGTCATCCGCTTCGACCGCAACGCCGCGGTGCTGATCACGGCGCAGAGCGAGCCGGTCGGCACCCGCATCTTCGGGCCCGTGCCGCGCGAGTTGCGCGCCAAGAACCACATGAAGATTCTCTCGCTCGCCCCGGAGGTGCTGTAATGGCTGCCAAGATCCGTAAAGGCGACAAGGTGATCGTGCTCACCGGCCGCGACAAGGGCCGCACCGGCGAAGTCGTCGAAGTGCGCCCGGCTGACGACCGCGCTTTGGTGCGCGGCATCAACATGATCAAGCGCCATCAGCGTCAGTCCGCGCAGCAGGAAGGCGGGATCATCTCGAAAGAGAGCGCGATCCACCTGTCCAACCTGGCGCTGGCCGATCCCAAGGATGGCAAGCCGACCCGCGTCGGTTTCAAATTTATCGGCGAAGGCGACGACCGCAAGAAAGTGCGCGTTGCCAAGCGCTCCGGAGCAGAGATCGATGGCTAAGCAAGAGAACACCGAACCGAAGGTCAAAAAGCCGAAGGTCGCCAAGCCCGCCGCGGGCGATGCGCCGAAGGTCAAGAAGGCGCGCGTTGCGTCCGACTACGTGGCGCGTCTGACGACGCAGTACGAGAAGGTCATTCGCGCCGAGATGACCAAGCAGTTCGGCTACAAGAATGTCATGCAGGTGCCGAGGATCACGAAAGTGGTGCTCAACATGGGCATCGGCGAGGGCGTGGCCGACCGCAAGAAGGTCGACCAGGCCGCGGGCGATCTGGCGCTGATCGCCGGCCAGAAGCCGGTCATCACCAAGTCGCGCAAGTCGATTGCGACCTACAAGCTGCGCGACGGCCAGGCCATCGGCACCAAGGTCACGCTGCGCAAGACGCGCATGTACGACTTCATCGACCGCCTGGTGAACATCGCGCTGCCGCGCATCCGCGACTTCCGCGGGTTGAACCCGAAGAGCTTCGACGGCCGTGGCAACTATTCGATCGGCGTCAAGGAACACATCATTTTCCCGGAAATCGACTTCGACAAGGTCGTAGATAGCTGGGGCATGGACATCACGGTTTGCACCAACGCGCGCAACGACGAAGAAGCCCGCGCGCTGCTGACCGCATTCAACTTCCCGTTCCGGCAGTGAGGGACGATCTCCGTCCCTCATACGCGGAACCTAAGGAGCGAGATTAATGGCGAAGAAGAGTTCGATCGAGAAGAACAATCGGCGCAAGCGGATGACGAAGCAATTCGCTGCCCGGCGCGCGAAGCTCAAGGCTATCGCCTACGACAAGGCGCTGCCGATGGAGGAGCGTTTCGCCGCGACGCTGAAGCTGGCCGAGCTGCCGCGCAATTCGTCCGCGGTGCGCATTCACAACCGTTGTGAACTGACGGGCCGTCCGCACGCATATTACCGCAAACATCGTCTCAGCCGTATCGCTCTGCGCGACATGGGCAACAAGGGCCTGATTCCAGGCCTTGTGAAGTCGAGCTGGTAAGGGGGCCGAGATGGTAAACGATCCGATCGGCGATATGATCACCCGCATCCGCAACGCGCAGATGCGCGCCAAGGCCAAGGTCTCGATGCCGGGCTCCAAGCAGCGCGAACGCGTTGCCGAAGTGCTCAAGGCCGAAGGCTACATCCGCGGTTACGCCGCCGTGGCGCATGCCAACGGCCGCAGCGAGCTCGAAATCGAACTCAAGTATTTCGAAGGCGAGCCCGTCATCCGCGAAATCGAGCGCGTCTCCAAGCCTGGCCGGCGTGTCTACGCCTCGGTCAAGGCGCTGCCGCGCATCAATAACGGTCTTGGTGTTGCCATCGTCTCGACGCCGAAGGGCGTGATGGCCGACCACGACGCTCGCGAAGCCAATGTTGGCGGCGAAATCATCTGTACGGTGTTCTAATGTCACGCATTGGCAAAAAACCCGTCACCGTCCCGTCCGGCGTCACCGCCAGCGTCGACGGCCAGACCGTCAAAGTCAAAGGCCCGAAGGGTGCGCTTCAGCTCGTGGTGCATGACGACGTCGTCGTCGCCATGGACAAGGGCATGGTCACCATCGACCCGCGCAACGATAGCAAGCGCGCGCGCTCGATGTGGGGCACCTACCGCACTCTGGTGTCGAACCTGTTCACCGGCGTGACCAAGGGCTTCGAAGAGAAGCTCGAGATCACCGGCGTCGGTTATCGCGCCGCGGTGCAGGGCAAGAACCTGAACCTGCAGCTCGGCTTTTCCCACGACGTGACTTTCCCGATCCCGGAAGGCATCGCGATCGCGACGCCGAAGCCGACGGAAATCAATATTTCGGGCATCGACAAGCAAACGGTCGGGCAGGTTGCCGCGGAGATCCGCGGTTATCGTCCGCCGGAACCGTACAAGGGCAAGGGCGTGAAATACGCCGGTGAATACATCTTCCGCAAGGAAGGCAAGAAGAAGTAGAGGGCATAGCGCCATGTCGAGATTAAGTGACCGGACCGCACGGCGGACGGCGACGGTGCGACGCAAGGTGAAACTTGCGGCGCGTGGACGGGCGCGGCTTTCCGTGTTCCGTTCGTCGCAACATATTCACGCGCAACTGATCGACGATGAGAAAGGCGTGACACTCGCGGCCGCCTCGACGCTCGAGAAGAAGATGCGCGAAGGAAAGAAGACGGGCGCCAACATCGAAGCCGCCAAGGCTGTCGGCAAGTTGATCGCCGAACGCGCCAAGGAAAAGGGCATCACGGAAGTGGTGTTCGATCGTGGCGGCTATCTCTATCACGGACGCGTCAAGGCGCTGGCGGATGCCGCGCGTGAAGGCGGACTCAACTTCTAACGGAACACGCATCATCCCGAAAAGTGGGAACCGGTTTTCGGACAAGATGATGCGCAGGGAAAACTGAATATGGCACAAGAACCCCGACGAGACCGCCCGCGTGGCCCAGGCCGCGAAGAGCGCGACAGCGAGTTCACTGACAAGTTGGTGCACATCAATCGTGTCGCCAAGGTTGTCAAGGGCGGCAAGCGCTTCGGCTTTGCGGCTCTGGTCGTGGTCGGCGATCTGAAAGGCCGGGTCGGCTTCGGTCACGGCAAGGCGCGCGAAGTGCCGGAAGCCATCCGCAAAGCGACGGAAGCCGCCAAGCGCTCGCTGACCCGCGTTGCGCTGCGCGACGGCCGCACGCTGCATCACGATGTTGCCGGGCGTCACGGCGCCGGCAAGGTGTTCCTGCGCGCAGCTCCCGCCGGCACCGGCATCATCGCCGGCGGTCCGATGCGCGCCGTGTTCGAAACGCTCGGCATGCAGGACATCGTCGCCAAGTCGCTCGGTTCGTCTAACCCGTACAACGTCGTGCGCGCCACTTTCGACGCGCTCAAGCATCAGGACTCGCCGCGTTCGGTCGCGTCCCGCCGCAACGTCAAGGTTTCCACGCTGCAGGCTCGCCGCCGCGAAGGCGCCGACGAAGTCGCGGCCGATTAAGCGAATAGGACTTTTCAGATGGCTACCGCGAAAAAGACGATCAAGCTCGAGCAGTATGCGAGCCCGCTGCGCTGCCACCACGATCAGCGCGAAACGCTGGTCGGGCTCGGCCTGAACAAGATCGGCCGCGTCAAGGATCTGCCGGACACGCCGTCGACGCACGGCATGCTCCGCAAGATCCGCCACCTGGTGCGCGTGGTCGAAGCCAAGAAGTAATTCTGCGCCGCGCTCTAGGGTGAGCCGGCGAACGCAGAGAACGAGGACGTGAGATGAAACTGAACCAGATCGCCGACAATCCCGGCGCCCGCAAGAACCGCATGCGCATCGGCCGCGGCATCGGCTCCGGCATGGGCAAGACCGGCGGCCGCGGCGGCAAGGGCCAGACCGCGCGCTCGGGCGTGCGCATCAAGGGCTTCGAAGGCGGCCAGATGCCGCTGCATCGCCGCCTGCCGAAGCGCGGCTTCCGCAACACGTCGTTCGCGGTCAAGCTCAACGAAATCGGTCTCGCCAAGGTGCAGGCCGCGGTCGACGCTGGCAAGCTCGACACCAAGGCAACCGTCGACGCCGAAGCCATGGTCAAAGCCGGGCTGATGCGGCGCGCCAAGGGCGGCGTCAAGCTGCTCGGCGGCGGCGAGTTCAAGGCCAAGGTCAATTTCGCCGTGTTCGGCGCGTCCAAGTCGGCGCTCGAAGCCATCGAAAAGGCCGGCGGTTCGGTCAAGGTCCTCAAGCCGGTCGTCGAAGAAGACGCCGAGCCGCGCGGCAAGAACAAGCGCATGGCGATCGAGGCGGCCAAGCCGGCCAAGGCGAAGAAAGCCGAATAATTCTGGTGGGTTAGCCGCTGGCCGCGGGGGCGGGCCGGTGCGACATCCCACCTGGCTACAAGATTTGACGGCAGCGCCTATGTAAGGCTCTCGGTTTGAGAGCCTTCGGGCGGCGAGGGCCAGGCCGGGGGCTAAGGCGGCAGGAGCGAGCGAATGGTTTCGGCAGCAGAACAATTAGCGGCCAATCTCAACTTCGGCGCGCTTGCCAAAGCCGACGAGCTCAAGAAACGCATCTGGTTCACCGTCGGCGCGCTGCTGGTCTATCGCCTGGGCACCTATATTCCGCTGCCCGGCATCGATCCGACCGCCTGGGCGCAAATCTTCAATACCCAGTCCGGCGGCATCCTCGGCATGTTCAACATGTTCTCCGGGGGCGGCATCCACCGGATGGCGATCTTCGCGCTCAACATCATGCCGTACATCTCGGCCTCGATCATCATTCAGCTGATGACGACCGTCTCGCCGCAGCTTGAAGCGCTCAAGAAGGAAGGCGAGTCCGGCCGCAAGGTCATGAACCAGTACACGCGGTATCTCACCGTCGTGCTGGCGACATTCCAGTCCTACGGCATCGCCGTCGGATTGCAGGGCACCGGCAGCGTCGTCAGCGAGCCGGGCGTGTTCTTCCTGTTGTCGACGACGATCACGCTGACCGGCGGCACCATGTTCCTGATGTGGCTGGGCGAGCAGATTACCGCGCGCGGCATCGGCAACGGCATTTCATTGATCATTCTGTCCGGCATCGTCGCCGAACTGCCGGCGGCGATCGCTGGCACGCTCGAACTCGGCCGCCAGGGCGCTTTGTCGACCGGACTCATCCTGCTGATCATCGTGATGGCGGTCGCGGTCATCGCCTTCATCGTCTTCATGGAGCGGGCGCAGCGCCGGCTGTTGATCCAGTATCCCAAGCGCCAGGTCGGCAACCGCATGTTCGAGGGTCAGTCCTCGCATCTGCCGCTTAAGCTCAACACCTCGGGCGTCATCCCGCCGATCTTCGCCTCGTCGTTGTTGTTGTTGCCGACCACGGTCGCCAATTTCAACGCGGGCTCCGGCCCGGAATGGCTCACCACCGTCACCACGCTGCTCGGCCACGGAAGACCTTTGTTCTTGGTCCTCTATATCGCGCTGATCGTGTTCTTCGCCTTCTTCTATACGGCCGTCGTGTTCAACCCGACCGAGACCGCCGATAATCTGAAGAAGCATGGCGGCTTCGTGCCCGGCATTCGTCCGGGCGAGCGCACCGCCGAATACATCGACTACGTGCTGTCGCGCATCACGGTGATCGGCGCGCTTTACCTCGCCATCGTCTGTCTGGTGCCGGAAATCCTGATTTCATACGCGGCGGTGCCGTTCTACTTCGGCGGCACGTCGCTGCTGATCGTGGTCAGCGTGACCATGGATACGGTCGCGCAGGTGCAGGGCTATCTGCTGGCGCATCAGTATGAAGGCTTGATCAAGCGGTCGAAATTGCGGGGGCGCAATCGATGAGACTTATACTGCTCGGCCCGCCGGGGGCGGGGAAGGGCACGCAGGCGCAGCGTCTGGTCGAGAAGCACAAAATCGTGCAGCTCTCGACTGGCGATATGCTGCGCGCCGCGGTTGCCGCCGGTACGCCGGTCGGCTTGCGCGCCAAGAGCATCATGGACGCGGGGCAGCTGGTGCCGGACGAAGTGGTCGTGGCGATCATCGCCGACCGCATCGATCAGCCGGACGCCAAGCGCGGCTTCGTGCTCGACGGCTTCCCGCGCACGGTGCCGCAGGCCGAGGCGCTCGACCGCCTGCTGGCGGAGCGCGGCATGAAGCTCGACGCCGTGATCGAGCTGAAGGTCAACGAGGGCATTCTGATCAAGCGCATCGAAACCCGGGTGGCCGAAATGACCGCCCGCGGCGAGCCGTTGCGCAAGGACGACAATGCCGAGGTGCTGAAAGGCCGGTTGGAGGCCTACCGGGCCCAGACCGCGCCGCTCGCCGGCTATTACCAGGCCAAGGGCCAGCTCAAGGCTGTCGACGGCATGGCGCCGATCGACGCCGTGACGGTCGCCATCGCCCGCATCCTGGGCGGCCAGCCTGCCGCCAAGAAGGCGCCAAAGAAGGCCGCCAAGCCGACTCAGGCCAAGGCCAGAACGACGGCCAAAAAGAAGGCCAAGCCAGCCAAGGCGAAAGCCAAGGCCACGAAGTCCGGTCCCAAAAAGACCGCCAAAAAGGCGCCCAAGGCGGCCCGTAAAGCTGTAAAAGGTGCCAAAAAGGGCAAATCCGGCCGCAAGGCGGGGGCTGCCAAAAAGATAACCAAGGGTAAGTCGGTACAGCGTAAAACCAAGTCCCGACGGAGGTTGACGAAGGCCTCATGAATCCCCTAATAAGTACCGCATTCAGAGTTTTGACGCGATGCCGGTCCCCCAAAGGGCGGGGGCGGGTGTCGTGTTACGCTTTGCGCTATCCCCTTCAAGGGACAGAAGAAATTCGGACACCAGAATTCGGCGCATCAAGCGCTGCCGACCGATAACAGGAGAGACCATCCGTGGCTCGTATCGCGGGCGTGAATTTGCCCACCAACAAGCGTGTCGTCATCGCGCTTCAATATATTCATGGCGTCGGTCCCAAGGAAATCGTCGCCAAGGTTAACTTGCCGGCGGAACGTCGCGTGTCTCAGCTCACCGACGCCGAGGTGCTGAACATTCGCGAAATGATCGACAAGGAATTCCTGGTCGAGGGCGATCTGCGCCGCGAAACGTCGATGAACATCAAGCGGCTCATGGACCTCGGTTGCTACCGTGGCCTGCGTCACCGCAAGGGCCTGCCCGTTCGCGGTCAGCGCACGCATACCAATGCGCGCACCCGCAAGGGCCCGGCCAAGACCATCGCCGGCAAGAAAAAGACAACCTGATTAGCTGAACTCGTCCGCGCTTCGCTCGTGAAACGGCGAAGCTTCGCGGACCTCGAAAGGACTGAAGATGGGCAAGGAAGCCACCCGCGTCCGCCGGCGCGAACGCAAGAACATCGCGTCGGGCGTCGCGCACGTCAACGCGTCGTTCAACAATACTATGATCACCATCACCGACGCGCAGGGCAACGCCATTGCCTGGTCGTCGTCGGGCACGATGGGCTTCAAGGGCTCGCGCAAGTCGACGCCTTATGCGGCGCAGATGGCCGCCGAAGACGCCGCCAAGAAGGCGCAGGAACACGGCATGCGCACGCTCGAAGTCGAAGTGTCCGGTCCGGGTTCGGGCCGTGAGTCGGCGCTGCGCGCGCTGCAGGCGGCGGGTTTCACCGTCACCTCGATCCGCGATGTTACCACGATCCCGCATAACGGCTGCCGTCCGCGTAAGCGTCGTCGCGTCTAAAGACTTTTTGAAGCGGATGCGCGAACCGCGCGTCCGCTGCCGCCGGATTTTTCCCCCACATGGCGGGTGGGGTTGCGCTGGCCAAAGCCCAGCGCTGCTCAACGGGTGAAGATGTGATCCAGAAGAATTGGCAGGAATTGATCAGGCCGAACAAGCTCCAGGTGAGCCCCGGGTCCGACCCGGCGCGTATCGCCACGGTTGTTGCCGAGCCGCTTGAGCGCGGCTTTGGCGTGACGCTGGGCAATGCCCTGCGCCGCATTCTGCTGTCGTCGCTGCAGGGCTCGGCGGTGCAGTCGGTGCATATCGACGGCGTGCTGCAT
>JAQSCR010000438.1:0-4514 GCA_029945495.1 Pseudolabrys sp.
TATTGCCGAGCTGCGAGCGGAATTCAACGCCAGCGCCAAGATCAGTCTTGGCTACATGCAGGAAAAGCTTCTTGGGTTCGCCAACTGCGACATCACTAGATATTTTGAGCATACGGCTGGTGGCAGGCTGAAGCTCCGCGACGTAACGCAACTGCCTCCCGAACTGCGATCCGCGCTATCGGAGCTGCGGGTCGACGCCAAGGGCGCGGTCGTTGTGAAGATGGTCGATAAGCTTGGCGCGTACAACTCGCTCATCAAGACCATAGGCGGCTTCGCGCCCGAGCGCATTGAAGTGACCGGCGCGAACGGCGGCCCGGTAGAAACCCTCGACGTGCCAACGGAGATTGAGGCTGCGCGGCGCTTGGCCTGGATGGTGCAAGCGACGCTGCGCGACCTAACCGGGGATCCCCAGATGCAGGCGTATGTCGCGGGCGGGATCCGCACTGCGGTCAATGCGGTCCTGGGAGGCTCCGAAAGCGACCCCGTGGGGTTGGAGATTGCGGCAATGCTGCCGCCGATCGAGGGCGCACGCGAGGCTTTGATTGCGATAGCGACCTTCGCCAAGCGCGTCGTCTCGGATCGCGAAGCGGCAACCTTCACGGCCAGCCATCTGCGGCAGATCGCCGACGCGATCGAGGGTGACGCCGCGCTGACGATCGAAGGCGCAACGCCGGCGGGAGCGTCATGACAAATCGGGAGCGTGGTTCGGATCAGGCCGGGGACCGGGGGCGCGAGCACCGCCAGCGGCTCTATGACCTGGCCAGGCGTATCGAGCAGCGCGCTGCGACGGTGGACGATCCTCGAGAGCGGGAACGTCTGCTGCGCGATGCCGAGTCCTATCGCGCAGCGGCTCAGGAGGAGGCGCCCTAATGTCACGCGGCCCTCTGACCTTCAAGCAGCAGGACGTAACGCGGGCGGTGAGAGCCGTTGTCGCTGCGGGCGTTGAGGTTGCGAGGGTAGAGGTGGGGAAAGACGGGAAAATCGTTGTTGTCGCCGGGAGGCCGGTCTGCGAGTCTGGCGCAGCTGATTTGCCCGTAAACGACTTCGGAGCCTGATGATGCGGCGGCCGCCCAAATATACGCGTGGGTTTATCGATCGGCATGGCCGGCCGCGCTGGTATTTTAGGCGCGAAGGTCAAAGGAATATGCCATTGCCTGGCCTGCCGTACTCGCCCGAATTTATGGCGGCCTACGAAGACGCCATGTGTGGCGATAGTCTGCCGAAGCGGGAGATCGGCGCCGGCCGGACGAGGGCTGGTACATTCGATGCGCTGATCGTCCGGTTTTACGCGAGCACTATTTTTGCGGGATGGAGCGCCGAAACACAGCGAACCAGGCGCAACATCATCGAGCGGTTTCGTGTGGATACTTTGCCTGGCGCGAAGCTGAACAATGGGCGGTGTCGTGTAGCTCACCTGCTGCCGAAGCATGTCGAGACGATGATCTCGGCTAAGATCAAGACGCCGGCGGCGGCAAGGAATTTTCGAAAGACGCTACGCGCGCTGATGCAGTTTGCGATTGCGGAAGGTATGCGCAAAGACGATCCGACAGAAAGGGTCGCTGCGCCGAAGGCAAAAACTGACGGCTATAAGACCTGGGGCGAAGAACACATCGAAGCGTTTGAGCGTGGGCATGCGATTGGAACGAGGGCGAGGCTCGCACTGGCGCTGCTGCTGTTCAGCGCTCAGAGGCGCGGGGATGTAGTTCGTATGGGGCGGCAACACTTGCGAGGCGACCTGCTTAGTGTTCGGCAAAACAAGACTGGGGCGCTGCTGCAGATCCCGATTCATCCTGAGTTAAAAAGGGTGATCGACGCCACACCGGCTGACCATCTGACTTTCCTAATGACTGAGTTCGGCAAACCGTTTTCCGCGGCTGGCTTTGGCAACCTTTTCCGGGATTGGTGCAATGAAGCGGGAATACCGAAAGGCTACAGCGCCCACGGGCTGCGCAAGGCAGCGTGCCGACGACTTGCTGAGGCCGGGTGCTCGGCGAGCCAAATCATGGCGATTAGCGGGCATCGAAGCCTAGGAGAGGCGGAGAAGTACGTTCGGGCTGTAAATCAGGTGGCGCTGGCTCGGACGGCGATGAAGGCAACCTATGATGCAGCTGAAACGGGAACACAAATTGGCAAACCTGAGTGACGGTTTGCCAATTTTGGCAAAAAAGCCTTTTAATTCAGAGGGGCAAACGACTGGTTGGTGAGCGCGCTGGGACTCGAACCCAGGACCTCGCGATTAAAAGTCGTGTGCTCTACCAGCTGAGCTACGCGCTCGTCACCCTGCGATGATCTTATCCGATTGGCCCGCCGTAAGCGGGATAAACGAAGGCGGGGAGGTAGTCCCAAGTCGGATCATGCGCTGGGCGGTGTGTAGGGGGATGGGCCGGGCAGGTCAATAGGCGCTCTGCCGCATTCCGGGGAGGCACTTCGCCCGGTTTTGCGGCCGAAACCGCGGGGCTGGTGCCTCTATCTTGAACTCGCCCCCGGCCGCCGCAGTTTGCTAGACTGGACCTTAAGGCCGCGCGAATCTCCAAGCCCGCAAAGCGCCGCCCGGAGCTACAGAAAATGCCGATCGTCAACCGCGTCGCCGACCTCCATGCCGATATCACCGCCTGGCGGCGCGACCTGCACGCCCATCCGGAGCTGCTCTACGACGTGCATCGGACCGCGGCCTCGGTCGCGGCCAAGCTGAAGGAATTCGGCTGCGACGAAGTGGTGCCGGGGATCGGCCGTACCGGCGTGGTCGGCGTCATCCGCGGCCGTAAAGGTTCGTCCGGCAAAACCATCGCGCTGCGCGCCGACATGGACGCGCTGCCGATCGAGGAGGCCAACGACCTACCGTACAAGTCGACGGTGCCGGGCAAGATGCACGCCTGTGGCCATGACGGCCACACCGCCATGCTGTTGGGCGCGGCGCGCTATCTCGCCGAGACCCGCAATTTCGACGGCACCGCGGTGGTGATTTTCCAGCCGGCCGAAGAAGGCGGCGCCGGCGCCAAGGCCATGCTCGACGACGGCATGGTCGGCCGCTTCAAGATCGACGAGTTCTACGGCATGCACAATGCCCCCGGCATGCCGATCGGCGAATTCGGCCTGTCCAAGGGGCCGATGATGGCGGCGGCCGATTTCGTCACCATCGACATCGAAGGCGTCGGCGCGCACGCGGCGCGGCCACATATGGGCATCGACACCGTGCTGGTCGGCGCGCAGATCATCAACGCCTTGCAGTCGGTAGTGTCGCGCAACGTCGATCCGCTGAAATCGGCGGTGGTGTCGATCTGCATGTTCCAGGCCGGCAACACCGACAACGTGCTGCCGCAGACCGTACAGCTGCGCGGCACCGCGCGGACGCTTGATGCCGGCGTTCAGGACCTGGTCGAGACGAGCCTGCACCGCATCGTCGAGCACACCGCCGCGGCCTATGGCGCCAAGGCCAAGCTGACCTACACGCGCAACTATCCGGTGCTGGTCAACCACGAGCGGGAAACCGACTTTGCGTCGGCGGTGGCAAGCCAGATCGCGGGCTCCGAGCGCGTCAACACCGCGCTGCCGCCGATGATGGGGGCGGAGGATTTCTCCTTCATGCTGAACACGCGGCCGGGCGCTTTCATCTGGGTCGGCAATGGCGACAGCGCCGGACTGCATCACCCGTCGTATAATTTCAATGACGACGTCATCCCGCTGGGGACCTCGTATTGGGTGAAGCTGGTGGAAACCGCGCTGCCGGCTTAGCCGTCATTCCGGGGCACAGCGAAGCTGCGAGCCCGGAATCCATATTCACAGACTGGGGTTATGGATTCCGGGCCCGCGCCTTTCGGCGCGTCCCGGAATGACAGATAGTTACTGCGCCAATTCGGTGTGCTTCTGTACCATCGGCGCCGGCGCGGGAGCGCCGGCTTCCACGATCCGCGCCGGGCGGCGGACGCGGCCGACGAGTTCTCCGACCGAGGCATTGAGCTCGCGCCAGGTGGCGAAGTCGTTCAAGCGCGAGCGCTCGAACAACGCGATCACAACCGCGGCGATGAACGGCAGGCTCTGGATCACCAGCACGGCCGCGAAGATGTTGATCTCGCGCACTTCCTTGATGTTGGTCTCGACCAGGATGACGGCGCCAAGGATCAACAGGCCGGCCAGGATCGATTCCCAGAAGGCGTGGAAGTCGGTGCGGCGGCGCAGCTTGCCGGCGCCGCCTTTATCGGTGCGCACGAAGGGCAGGTGATCCTTGACCATGCCCATCGCGACCGCGCGGGCCACCGTCCATTGCACCGACATGGCGGCAATCGCCGAGATCGCCAACTGGCCGGGGCCGGTCTGCACGCGCAAGCGGTAGAGCGTGACGAAGTGCGCCATCGAAATCACGAAGCTGGCGACGATCGGCACGGTGAGAATGCGATCCGGCACGGCGATGTCGAGGAAGGCGATGACCGGCACCCAGACGATATTGAGGATCGCCACGACGACGCCGACACTTTCGGCGCCAAGCCAGTTGAGCCAGCCGAGCGAGAATTCGCGCT
>JAQSCR010000438.1:4524-14844 GCA_029945495.1 Pseudolabrys sp.
CGCGCTTCTGGTCGCGGGTCAGGCGGCTCGCGCCCGGCAGGAAACGGCGCCAGTGCTTCTTCAAGATCTGCAGGCCGCCGTAAGCCCAGCGGTCGCGCTGTTTCTTGTAGGCGTTGAAGGTGTCGGGCAACAGGCCGTGGCCATAACGCTTGTTGGTGTAGTGCGCGTGATAGCCGAGCTCGAGCAAAGTGAGGCCGAGATCGGTGTCCTCGCAGATCGTGTCGCTCGACCAGCCGCCGGCGGCCTCGATAGCCGAGCGGCGCACAAGGCACATCGTGCCGTGCACGACGATGGCGTTCACTTCATTCCGCTGCACCATGCCGATATCGAAGAAGCCGGCATACTCGCCGTTCATGGCGTGATGCATCACGCTGCGATCGCCGTCGCGATGATCCTGCGGCGCCTGCACCAGGCCGACTTCGGGATCGCTGAACAGCGGCACCAGATCCTTGAGCCAATCGGACGTGACGACATAGTCGGCGTCGATGATGCCGATCACTTCGGCATCGGCCGCGGTATGCACCGTGGCTAGGCGCAGCGCGCCGGCCTTGAAGCCTTCGAGATTATTGGCCAGCACGAACTTGAAGCGCTCGCCGAGCGTGCGGCAATGCTCCTCGATCGGCATCCACATCGCCGGATCGGGCGTGTTGTTGACCACCAGCACGCATTCGAAGTTCGGATAATCGAGGCGGGCGATCGCGTCGAGCGTATGCTTGAGCATCTCCGGCGGCTCGCGATAGGCCGGGATATGGATCGAAACCTTTGGCGCGGCGAAATCGGGCGCCAGCGGCGGCGCGTGCGGAAGGATACGCAGCGGTTTACGGCCGAAGGCGATGGCCGCCATCTCTTCGATGCGCGCCAGCGCGATCACGATCAGCGGGATCAGCAGCAAGGTGCCGAGGCCGAGCGCAAAGGCCGCGCCCGGCACGAAGTAATGGCCGTTCCAGTAGGCGAACAACGCCGCCGACCAGGCGCCGACCGCGTTGGCGGCGGTTGACAGCAACACGATCTGCCAGACCGTGACGGCGCTCGCCGACAGGATCGGCAGCGACAGCAGCACGCTCACGAGCAGCGCGATGCCTGCGAGCTTCCAGTGGTCGGGATTGCCGATCGGGCCGGTCCAGCTGAATTTGGGCTGGCGCGCGGCGTCGAACAGTCCCCCATAGGGGCCGACGCCGCCTTCGAAAATCTTCCACGGCTGGTCGATGGCTTCGACGATGTTGTAGTCGATGCCGTAGGCCTCGGCGCGCGTGACGAAATCGCGCAGCGCGACAGCCTGTTCGATGCGGCCGGGATTGGCGGATTTCAGGTTATAGCCGGCGCTCGGCCAGCCGAACTCGGCGATGACGATGCGCTTGCCGGGATAGGCGCGGCGCAGCTTGTCATAGATGATGATGGCCTGGTCGACTGCCTGGGTTTCCGAGAAGCCTTCCCAATAGGGCAGGATATGCGCGGCGATGTAATCGACCGCCGAGACCAGTTCGGGGTGCTCGATCCAGACGTTCCAGATTTCGCCGGTTGTGACCGGCACCGTGACCGAGCGCTTGACGCGCTGGATCATGGTGATGAGGTCGGAGACCTTCTGCTCGCCGCGATAAATCGTTTCGTTGCCGACGAAGATGCCGTTGACGTTGCTGTGCCGCTTGGACAGCTCGATCACCGAGCGCATTTCGCGCTCGTTGCGCGCCTTGTCCTTGTCGATCCAGGCGCCGATCGTCGCGCGCAGTCCGAATTCGGCGGCGATGCCGGGCACCAGTTCGACGCCGGCGGTCGAGGAATAGGTACGGACCGCGCGGGTCAGCGGCGCCAGCAGCTTGAGGTCGGAGCGGATGCGTTCGGCCTCGGCCTTGCCGCCTTCATCGGGGTTCACATTGCCCTCGAACGGGGCATAGGAAACGCTGGCGAGTTGGCCGTCGAAATTGGGGGCGTTTATTTGGTCGCGTGCGAGAGCCCACAACCCAGCGTGCACGCACACCACGAAGGCGACGACAGCGGCTACGGTGCGCATAACGTTACAACCACATGGGGCAGGATGGCAGACCCTCGAACCCGTCCCCTGGGCTCAGCCGAAGCTTGTTCTGCTGTGGTGCAGCATAGCGCGGCGCTAGGCATCTGTTCAAGTAAATCACGCACATGGCAAATCCTTGACACGCGCATGGCACGGGCAAGATTTCGGTCCGATCTGGTCGCTTGGATTTCTAACGCGTTTAGGGCTTGGCGGTTCCGCCAGAAGTTGTCGGCGCGGCCGGCGTCGCGTCGGCGGCGGTTGGCTCGAGGCCCGGATTGAGCCAGCAGGCGTGGACCCGCCCGTTCAGCGTTTCCTGGGCTTTCGGGTCGATGTTTCCCTGCCGCACCAGGCAGCGGAAAGTGGCCTGGATATGGGCCCCGGGGCAGCCGAAACGATCGTAAAGGTCGAGGTGGCGGAAGGCGGTGTCGAGGTCGTCGCGCCACAGCAGGTTGACGACACGGCGGCCGAGCCAGACGCATTCGGGATTGCCGGCTGGCCCTGTCAAAGTACGGGTAGCTTCGGCGATCTCGTCGATCTTCTTCTGGCCTTCCTTGTCCTTGGCGGCGGGCTCGGTCGTGGCCGCTTTCGGCGGCTCCGCCGGCTTGCCGCCGCTTTGCGCGAAGGCGGGGGCCGAAAGGCTGAAGGCTGCCAAGCAGAGCATGGCTAAGAACTGACGCAGCGAAGTCATAAACGGTATTTTCCCGCCGGTGTTGAAGATAAGCCTACCGCTCGAAGTCCAGTCCACTTGAGACTGGATTGGGACGCTATTGCGGCGCCCCCAACGGTCCGGCCTTGAACGTCTCGATTTTATTTTTGAAGCCTCGGCTCAGTTCGTCGCGTTATTCGGCTTACGTTCAGAATTCGGTCCGCCAGGAGCATTGAACCGGAACGTCTCCCCCGCGCAATCCCCTCAAAACAAAACTTGGCCTTAGTGACGCGGCTTTGTCCAGTGTCTCGGCGATCCTTGCTTAAGATAACCGGCCGGCGCGGTTGCCGATGGCCGGCTACTGACGTCCGGGCCGGCTTAACCGAACCAGGGGCCGACTTTATCCAGTCTTGATCCAGTCTTGGCAGGCGCGAGCGCGCGCTATATGCCGATGCGCCGGATTGCCTTAAGCCGAAATCCTTCCGAATTGGGCCTCTCAATGCGCATCGGACTAGTCTGCTTCGCCGTCACGGCGGCAATCATCGGCGCCGTCTGGGCATGGCTAGGCGCCCCGGTGCAGGTCGCCCAATCCCCGCTGGGTGTCAGTGAAAAGCTTTACTGCGTGTCCTACGCGCCGTTCCGCGGCAGCCAGACACCGTTCGATCCCAACACCCGCATTCCGGCGGCCCAGATCGAGGCCGATTTGACGCTGCTAGCCGGTTTGACCGACTGCGTGCGGGTCTATTCGGTCGACCAGGGCCTCGAGCAGGTAGTGCCGATCGCCGCCAAGCTCGGCCTCAAGGTGCTGCAAGGTTTCTGGATCTCGAATAATGCCGAGAAGACCAAGGTGCAGTTCGAGACCGCGGTCCGGCTCGCCAACAGCTACCCGGATACGGTCCGCGCCGTGGTGGTCGGCAACGAGGTTTTGCTGCGCGGCGACCTGTCGGCGGCCGACCTCGCCGCCACCATCCGGGCGATGAAGGCGCGGGTGAAAGTGCCGGTGACCTATGCCGACGTCTGGGAATTCTGGCTGCGCAGCCCGGACGTAGCGGCGGCGGTCGACTTCGTCACCATCCACATTCTGCCTTATTGGGAGGATTTCCCGATTCCCGCGGCGCAGGCCGGTCCGCATGTCGACGCCATCCGTCGGCAGGTCGTCGCGGCGTTCCCGGGCAAGGAAGTCATCATCGGCGAGGTCGGCTGGCCGAGCGCCGGCCGCATGCGCGAGGGCGCGCTGCCGTCGCCGGCCAATCAGGCGCGCGTCATTCAGGACGTGCTGGCGCTGGCCAAGCGCGACAAGTTCAAGGTCAACGTCATCGAGGCTTTCGATCAGCCGTGGAAGCGCGCGCTCGAAGGCGTGGTCGGCGGCCACTGGGGGCTGTTTGACGACGCCGGCCACAAGCCGAAATTCACCTTCGGCCAGGCGGTGTCCAATCACCCGCACTGGATATGGCAGGCGGCCGGCGGCATCGCTTTCGCGGCGCTGGTGTTCGGGGGAGCCTTAGCGGCGCGGCGCGGCGCCACAACGGTGTCCAATCCATCGTTGGCGATGTGGCTGGCGGTGACCGGCAACGCGATTGCCGGCGGCGGCTTGATCGGCCTGAGCGTCGCCAACCTGCCGGTTGAAAGCCTTTACGTCAGCGGCTGGCTGCGCTCGCTCGCATTTCTTGCGGTCGCGGTGCTATCGCCGGTCGCGGTCAGCATGGCGATCATGCGCGAGACGGCGCTGCCGCGGTTTTCGCGGCTCATCGGTCCGCGCGGGCAGCGCGTCCATGGTCCGCTCGCGATCACCATCGGCGCGGTGGCGATGGCCTGCATGCTGCTGGCGCTCATCGTTGCGCTGGGGCTGGTGTTCGACCCGCGCTATCGCGACTTTCCATTCGCGCCTTTGACCGCCGCGGTGGTGCCGCTGCTGCTGCACAGTCTCGTCATGCCGCGTCCGTCCGGTACGCGCGGCGCGGCCGAAGTCGCGGCGAGCGCCGTGCTGGCAGCTTCGGTGCCGTATATCGTGTTCAATGAAACTCTGGCGAACTGGCAGGCGCTGTGGGTGTCGGCGGTGCTGGCAGCGCTGGCTTTTACTCTGGCTCGGGTTCGCGACGCGAGAGACTGAGGATCAGCAGTCCTATCGCCAGCGATGACAGCACGACGTTGTAGAGGACGACGCCGACGCAGGCGATCGCCAGCGCGACCGCGAACAGCACCAGCGACGGCCGCAGCAGATTGCCCCCCGCGACCAGCAGCGCGGCGATGCCGAACACCGAATTCTGAAACAGAGTGGTGGCAATCGCGCGCGAGAAGCACAGCCAGGTGTTCAGGCCGGCGCCGCAGGCCAGCCCCACCGTCGACTGTTCGATGGCGAGATAGCGCAAATAAAGCGCATAGCCGAGCGCGCTGAAGCCAACGATCAGCAGCACATTGACGGCGCGCGCACTCGGCAGAAACAACTTCATCGCGAATAAGCCCGGTTAAGACGGCGGTGTCGAAGCAGTATGCCGTCGCGCGGCGGTCGCGGCAATTCTACTGCGGCATCGCCAATTGCTCGCCGGCGAATTTGGTGGTGCGGCAGGTCACTTTCGACGCAGCGAAGCGGGCGCACACTTGCGCCGCCGCCGCCGCATTCGGCAACGGCCCGACGATCAGCCGATAGGGGATCATCTTGGGGCGGGGATCGTGCGCCACCAGCGGATGCAGCCCGTTCAACAGCGGACCAAAATTGGCTTTCACCGCGGCCCAGCGCGCCTGCATGATTTCCAGGCTGCGGGCGCCGCCGAGATCGATGCCGATGTCCTTGCCGCTCGCGGTCGGGTTCGGTTCGCCGACGGTCGCTGTGGCGACGCGCATCGGCGGCAGCGGAATCGGATCGCCGAGCGGCGCCGCCACTTGCAGCAGAGTATCGGCCTCCTTGCCGCCGAGCTCGTGGCCAGCCTGGGCCTCTTGATCCGCCTGGGTGCCTTGGGATGCCGGAAGCGGTTGCAACGCCGGCGGCGTTTGCGCTGCCTGGGCGCGGCCCGCCGGCATCGTCGCCGGGGCGGCTGGCGCCGGCGGCGGTGCGGCCGGTCCGGTGGCGGCCACGGCCGCCAGTTCGCGTTTGATCGAGCCGGTCATGTCGGACAGGTTTTGCTCGAGGGCGGCGATGCGGGCGTTGAGCCGCTCGCGGTCGGCGGCGAGTTCGCGCACTTGCGCTTCCAGCCGCATCGTCTCGCGCTTCTGCGCATCCGGATCGGCGCGCGGGGTAAAGTCTGCCTGGGTGGCGACACGGCTGGGGGCCGGGTCGGCGGCGAACATCAGGTGCAGCCGCTGCGAACCGATGTCGGTTTGGGTCATCAGGATGGCAGTCGCCAAAGCAACAGCGGCGGCGCCGCCCCACAGGCTGGCGCGCCACAAAACGCTGTTATCGCGCAATTGGCCGAGTTCCGGCGGATCCTCATGATCGACCATATCTATCCTCACAGGCGGCGAATCAGGTCATTGAAAACACTAGCAGAATCCGGCAATGCTGGCTTTCAATCAAAGCGGCAAAAGGCTAAGCACGGTCGCGATCTAAAAACAGAGCCGCTGCGGCGGCATAACGCCCGCTGCGGCTAACGGCTTGAGCGCAAACGAATGAATCGACCGACCGGCCTGAAACGAAGTTGCCTGGCGATCGTGCTCGCGGCCGGCGAGGGCACCCGCATGTGTTCATCACGACCGAAGGTGCTGCACGCCATTGGCGGCCGCACGTTGATCGCCCATGTGCTGACCGCGGCGGTTCAAGCCGGCGGCGCCGGCATCGCCGTCGTGGTCGGACCCGGGCGCGAGGATGTCGCCGCCGAGGCGCGCAAGCTCGCGCCGCAGGCGCAAATTTTCGAACAGAGCGAACGGCTCGGCACCGCACACGCCGTGCTGTCGGCGCGGCCGGCGATTGCCCAAAAAACCGATGGCAAGTTGGCCGACGATATCCTGGTGATGTTCGCCGATACGCCTCTGGTGCGGCCGGAGACATTGTCGCAGTTGCGCGCCGCGCTGGCCGAAGGCGCGGCGGTGGCGGTGCTTGGCTTTACGCCGAAGGACGCTGCCGGCTATGGCCGGCTGGTGATGAACGGCAACGATCTTGTCGCCATCCGCGAAGAGAAAGACGCCACGGCGGACGAGCGCGCAATCGGCTTCAGCAAAGGCGGGCTGATGGCGCTTTCGGGCCAACAAGCGCTCGCCATTCTCGACAAGATCGGCAACGCCAATGCCAAGGGCGAATACTATCTCACCGATGCGGTTGCCATATCCCGCGAGATGGGCTTGAAGGCGGTCGCTATAGATACTGCGGAGGACGACGTGCGCGGCATCAACACCAAGGCGCAGCTCGCCGAAGCCGAAGCGGTGCTGCAAAGCCGTCTGCGCGCGCAGGCGATGGACGCCGGCGTCACTCTGGTCGCGCCGGAAACCGTGTTTCTGTCGAGCGACACCAGACTGGGCAAGGATGTCACCATCGAGCCGAATGTCGTGTTCGGTCCCGGCGTGACGGTGGAGGACGGCGCGACCATCCGCGCCTTCTCGCATCTGGAAGGCGCGCATGTCGGCCGCGGCGCGCGTGTCGGACCGTTCGCGCGGTTGCGGCCGGGCGCCAGGCTCGGCGCCGACGTGCATATCGGCAATTTCGTCGAGGTGAAGGCATCGACCATCGAAGCCGGCGCCAAGGCCAATCATCTCGCCTATATCGGCGATGCGCGGGTCGGCGAGGGCGCCAATATCGGCGCCGGCACCATCACCTGCAATTACGACGGCGTCGACAAGCATCACACCGACATCGGCAAGGGCGCCTTTATCGGCACCAACTCGTCGCTGGTCGCGCCGGTCAAGATCGGCGATGGCGCCTATATCGGCTCCGGTTCGGTCGTCACCGAGGATGTGCCGGCCGATGCGCTTGCCATTGAACGTTCCGAGCAGGTCATCAAGGAAGGCTGGGCGGCGCGTTTCCGGGCGGCGAAGGCGGCAGGGAAAAAGAAATCTTAACCTTGCGCGGCAAAACGCCGCTGACATATGGCGCAACAGGTTTTGATTTCCTTAGCCGTAACGGCGGCAGCTAAACGACTACGTCGAACCAGGGGCTGGCCAAGCGAATGTGTGGAATCGTTGGAATTCTCGGCAGCGCGCCGGTCGCCGGCCAGTTGGTCGATGCGCTCAAGCGCCTCGAATATCGCGGCTATGACTCGGCCGGCATCGCCACGCTCGATCATGGCGTGATGGCGCGCCGCCGCGCCGAAGGCAAATTGCACGCGCTCGAAATCAAGCTGGTTGCCGAGCCGCTCGGCGGCAATACCGGCATCGGCCACACCCGCTGGGCGACGCATGGCCGGCCGACCGAACTCAATGCCCATCCGCACGCCACCGATAGGGTGGCGGTGGTGCATAACGGCATCATCGAGAACTTCCGCGAACTGCGCGAGAGGCTCATCGCCGCCGGCCACAAGTTCAATAGCGAGACCGACACCGAAGTCGTCGCCCATCTCGTCACCGATTACATGACGAAGGGCAAGTCGCCGGCCGATGCGGTGGCTGCGACGCTGAAGGAATTGCGCGGCGCCTTCGCGCTCGCCTTCCTGTTCGCCGGGCATGACGATCTGCTGATCGGCGCGCGCAAGGGTTCGCCACTGGCCGTCGGCTACGGCAAAGGCGAAATGTATCTCGGCTCCGACGCCATCGCGCTGTCGCCGTTCACCGATACGTTGAGCTATCTCGAGGAAGGCGACTGGGCGGTGCTGACCCGCAAAGGCGTCAAGATTTACGACGCGCAGGACCGGCCGGTCGAACGCGCGATCGAGAAATCCAGCGTGTCGACGCATCTGGTCGACAAGGGCAACCACAAGCATTTCATGGCCAAGGAAATCCATGAACAGCCGGAAGTGGTCGGCCATACGCTGGCGCACTACATCGACATGGTGAGCGAAACTGTCGATCTGCCGGTCGCGCTGCCGTTCGACTGGAGCAAGATCAAGCGGCTGTCGATCTCGGCCTGCGGCACCGCTTTTTATGCCGGGCTGGTGGCAAAATACTGGTTCGAGCGCTTCGCCAAGCTGTCGGTCGAAATCGATATCGCCTCCGAATTCCGCTATCGCGGTGCGCCGTTAGAGGCGGTGATCTGGCGATCTTCATTTCGCAGTCGGGCGAGACCGCCGATACGCTGGCGACTTTGCGCTATGCGCGCGAGATGAAGCAGCACATTCTCTCGGTGGTGAACGTCGCCTCGTCGAGCATCGCCCGCGAAAGCGACGTGGTGATGCCGACGCTAGCGGGGCCGGAGATCGGCGTCGCCTCGACCAAGGCGTTCACCTGTCAGCTGGCGGTGCTCGCCTGTCTGGCGCTGGCGGCGGGACGGGCCCGTGGCCATCTGTCGATCGAGGACGAACAGAAACTGGTGCATGCGCTGATCGAGGTGCCGCGGCTGATGGCGCAGGCGCTGACGCTCGAGCCTCAGATCGAAAAGCTGGCGCACGATCTCGCCAAGGTAAACGACGTGCTCTATCTCGGCCGCGGCACCAGCTTCCCGATAGCGCTTGAAGGCGCGCTCAAGCTCAAGGAAATTTCCTACATCCATGCCGAAGGCTACGCCGCCGGCGAACTCAAGCACGGGCCGATTGCGCTGATCGACGAGACCGTGCCGGTGATCGTGATCGCGCCGCATGACCGGGTGTTCGAGAAGACCGTGTCGAACATGCAGGAAGTGGCGGCGCGCGGCGCCAAGATCATCCTGGTCACCGACCCGAAGGGCGCGCAGGAAGCGAGCATCGAGTCGCTGGTGACATTGATACTGCCGGAAATGGCGTCGACGGTGACGCCGCTGGTCTATGCTATCCCGGTGCAACTGATCGCTTACCATACGGCTGCGGCGATCGGCACCGACGTCGACCAGCCGCGCAATCTCGCAAAATCGGTCACGGTGGAGTAAGATGCGCATGATCCGGAAAAGTGGGCACCGGTTTCCCGCCTTCGCGAAGCGCGCTTCGGCGGGCGAAGGAAGGTCGGATAAGATCATGCGCCTGGAAAAGCACTAACCATGACCGGAACCGACAAAAAGCCTGGCGACGCGTTGAGCGCCGACTTGGAGGCGATCGCCGCCGCCTCGCAAACCAGCGCCGCCGGCCGCATCCGCAATTATTTCCTCACCGGGCTGGTGGTCGCAGGGCCGCTGCTGATCACGGCCTATCTGACGTGGTCGTTCATCAATTGGGTCGACGATCTGGTGCGTCCGGCCATTCCAGCGGCGTATCGGCCGGAGACCTATCTGCCGTGGCCGATCCCGGGTAGCGGCCTGGTGATCGCCATCATTGCGCTGACGCTGCTCGGTTTCCTCACCGCCAATCTGGTTGGCCGCACTTTGGTCGAACTGGGCGAGGGGCTGTTGAACCGGATGCCGATCGTGCGCCCGGTCTACAAAACCATGAAACAGATTTTCGAGACCTTGTTCTCGAAGGACGGCTCAAGCTTCCGTAAAGTGGCGCTGGCGGAATTCCCCGCGCCCGGCATGTGGTCGCTGGTGTTTCTGTCGCAGCCGCCGGCCGGCGATCTGGCGGCGAAATTGCCGGAAGGCGAGCACGTCTCCTGCTTCCTGCCGTGCACGCCGAACCCGACCACGGGCTTTTTCTTCTATGTGAAGCGTTCCGAGCTGATCGAACTCGATATCTCGGTCGAGAAC
>JAQSCR010000439.1 GCA_029945495.1 Pseudolabrys sp.
CATCCGCGATACGCCGCCGATGTAGCAGACATCGGGCTGGACGACGTCGACAACCTTGTTGTCGATCATGTAGCGCCACAGCGTCAGATCGCAGTCCTGTTCGCCGCCGGTCACATCGAGGCTAAGCACGGCTCTCACTTCGGCGGTCCAGGAATGCTCCCAATAGGGGCAGGGCTCTTCGAAATGGATGACGCCATGGTCTTGCAACATTCGCCCGACTTCGATCGCTTTGGCCGGCGTATAGCCGCTATTGGCATCAACCAGGAGACGCGCTTTGTCGCCCAAAGCGGCGCGCACTTGCGGGACAATCGCATTGGTCCGTCCGGGCCATTCGTCTTCGTCATGGCCGCATTCCTTGCCGACACGGAATTTGAACGCCGTATAGCCGTCCTCACCTTGCAGGCGCTTGAGCCGTTCGGCCTCGGCCTCGGGGGTGATTTCGCCGCGTTTCATGCTGGAGGCGTAGACCGGGAACGGCCGCGGCGTGCCGCCGAGCAGTTCGCACACGCTTTTCTTTTCGATGCGGCCACGCAGGTCCCATAAGGCGGTATCGAGGCCGGTGATGGCGCGAAACAGGTAAGAACCGGGAAACTTGTGCTCGCGTTCCGGGATCGTCTCCACGAGGCGATCTATGTCGAAAGCATCGGCCCCCAGCGACCATGGCGCGATCTGGCGATGGAATACCGAGGCGGTGATATCGGCATTGTAAGGCGAGAGTTGTCCCCAGCCCTGCGCGCCACTGTCGGTGGTGACGCGCACGAAGCCGACGGAGGTGTTCGAAAAGGTCTCAAGCTTCGTAATTTTCATCGGCTTCGCTATTTCGTGCTTATCGGCGTTGTGTTCGGCCGGGAGGCCGACGTTCGGTTTTCTCGCCGATGAAAATTAGAGTTGAAATGGTCTGCTATTAAGGTCCATTCTGAATGAATGAGAAGGCCAATTCTGGCCGGGGCTTGGGACAGGTTTTGTCGATCAGAATGATGGATCACCCGGCGTCGGAGACTCGCATTGGTTAAGCGGGCAGAAGGCGCATTGCTGCAGTCGATTTCGATCAATCGGCAAGGTTCGCATGGTCTGATCATTCAAATTTGCACCCATTTGCGGGAGTTCATCCTGTCCGGCTCGCTCAAGGCGGGCGGCCGTCTGCCCTCGACACGGACTTTGGCGAACGAACTGAATGTCGCCCGCACCACGATCGTCGAATGTTTCGAGCGTCTGGCGGCGGAGGGCCTGATCGAAACCCGCGTCGGCGCCGGCACCTTTGTCAGCCAGGCTTTCAAAAATGAACGCCTTGCGGTTCCGGCCCAAAAACCGATGATATCGGAAAAAAGCGCGCGTCTGGCGCAATCCATGACGTCGGCCTCAAGCCGCTTTGTGCCGCGCCTGGTGCATGAGCAGCGGCCCTTTACGACCGCCACGCCGGCCTACGACGCGTTTCCGATGGCGCAATGGGTGCGCCTGTCGAGCAAGCACTGGCGCGAGGCACGCAAAGACATCCTGGGCTATCCGGAGCCCTATGGCCACGAAGTGCTGCGCAAGGCGATCGCCGACCATCTGCGCGTCAACCGCGGCATCAAATGCGACTGGCAGCAGATATTCATCGTCGCCGGCGCGCAACAGGCTTTCCAGCTGATCGCAACCACTTTGATCGACCCGGGCGACAAGGTCTGGATCGGCGCGCGCAACAGCTTCGTCGTCCATGGCGCCGATCTGGTGCCGGTGCGGGTCGATGAAAGTGGGCTCGATGTCGCCGACGCGCTCGCCAAAGCTCCGGAATTCCGGCTCGCGTTTGTCACGCCGTCGCATCAGCAGCCGCTTGGCGTCAACATGTCGCTTGAGCGGCGCATGGCCTTGCTGACCGCGGCGCAGGATCAGGGCGCCTGGATTATCGAGGACGACTGGGACGGCGAATTCTGTTTCTCGGGCCTGCCGCTGCCGACCTTGCAGAGCATGGATCAGGCGGGCCGCGTCATCTATGTCGGCTCGTTCTCCAAATCGCTGTTTCCGTCATTGCGTCTGGGATTCATTCTGGCGCCGCCGGCGCTGATGCAGCATTTTCAAACCAGTCTCGATGCCTTCCTGCCGGGCGTGCCGACGGCCATTCAGGCGATCGTCAGCGATTTCATCGTCGAAGGTCATTTCGCCACGCATATCCGCCGGATGCGCAAGGCCTATCATGAACGCTACCAGACGCTTTACGCCGGCGTGCAGGCGCATCTGTCCGATTATCTGGACATCATGCCGACCAGTACGGGAATGCATACGGTGGCATTCCTCAAGCAGGGTCTGAACGCCGAAGAGGTCGCCAAGCGTGCGGCGGAGCGCGGCCTGACGCTGACGCCCATCGGCCGCTTCTGTATCGTGCCTTATGAGCGCCAGGGCTTCGCGCTGGGGTTCAGCGGGTTTTCGACCGCGCAGATCGACGCGGCCATAACGGTGCTGAAAGACGTATGTGCCGACACGACGGCAGCACGCGAAGCCGAGCCCGCATAAACCTCCGGATGGAATTGGCCAGAAGATGGCGCGAGAATGGACCTCTTCGGCCGCTCCAACGCCGCTTATTGTCTGAGCGCCGATGGAGGGCTCTGTTTTGGATGCGTACGATTACATAATTGTCGGTGCCGGATCGGCCGGCTGCGTCATCGCCGGCAACCTGGCTGCCGCCGGCAACTCGAAAATTCTCGTGCTCGAAGCCGGACCGCGTGACCGCAGTCCGTGGATCCATTTGCCCATTGGCTATGGCAAGACCTATTACAATCCGGCCGTAAACTGGATGTACGAAACCGAGCCCCAGTCCGGGCTCGCCGGTCGCAAGATTTATCAGCCGCGTGGCAAAGTCGTCGGCGGATCGAGTTCGATCAACGCCATGGTCTATTCGCGCGGCCAGGCCGCGGATTACGACGGCTGGGCGGCGCTCGGCAATCGCGGCTGGGCGTGGCCGGATGTCCTGCGTCTCTATCGCCGGATGGAAGATCATGATCTCGGCGCCTCCGCGTGGCACGGCGCCGGCGGCCCTCTGCATATCACCGACACATCGAAGGCGGTTCATCCGCTCACCGATCTCTTCATCAAAGCCGGGCTCGAGGCGGGTTTGCCGTTCAATCCCGATCTCAACGGCGAGACGACCGAAGGCGTCGGTACCTATCAGATCACCACGCGCGGCGGGCTTCGCGAGTCCGCCGCGGGCGCTTATCTAAAGCCGGCCTTGAAGACGGGACGGGTGCGTCTCGAGACGGAAGCGCTGGTCACGCGCGTCCTGTTCGACGGGCGTCGTGCCATCGGCGTCGAATGCCGCCAGCATGGACAATTGAAAACTTTTCATGCGGGCGCCGAAATTATTCTATGCGGCGGCGCGATCAATTCGCCGCAGATCCTGCAGCTCTCCGGCATCGGCCCGGGCAGCTTGCTGGCCGAACATGCGATTGAGGTCGTTGCCGACCGGTCCGCTGTCGGCCGTCATTTCCAGGACCATCTCTGTTACGATCATGTCTACATATCCAAGCTGCCGAGCCTGAACGACGATCTGCTGCCGCTGTCGGGCAAGATTCGTGTCGCGCTGGCCTATCTGTTTGGCCGGCGAGGCCCGCTTTCGCTAAGCGTCAATCAAGGCGGCGGCTTCTACCGGTCGCGGGCAGGGCTCGACCGGCCCGACATCCAGCTTTACTTCTCGCCGCTGAGTTACGAGAAGGCGCAGCCGCGCGTGCGCGCGCTGATGAAGCCCGATCCGTTTTCGGGCTTTTCGACGAGTGTGTCGCCCTGCCGCCCGCTGAGCCGCGGCTATGTCGCCATCCGCTCTCCCGACCCGGCGGCCGCGCCGAAGATAGAGCCCAATTATCTTTCTGCGCCGGAAGACGTCGAGACTCTGCTCACCGGTGCGCACTTTCTGTGCGGACTGGCCGAGACGCCGACATTCAAGACGCTGGTGGATCGGGAATTGAAGCCGGGCGGCGACCGGCATTCGGACGCCGCACTTATCGACGATATCCGGCAGCGCGCCTATTCGGTCTTTCATCCGAGCGGCACCTGCCGGATGGGGCTGGATCCGGCCGATTGCGTCGTCGATCCGGCGCTGCGGGTGCATGGCGTTGCCGGCCTGCGTGTGGCCGATGCTTCGATTTTTCCGACCGTGCCATCGGGCAACACCGGCGCTCCGGCGATGATGGTCGGCGAAAAAGCGTCCGAGTTGATCCTCGGCCGCTAGGATTAGCGCCCCTGATAGGCCGGCGTGTGCACGATCAGGCCGTCCAACGCTTCGGTGACCTTGATCTGGCAGGCGAGGCGCGACGTCGGCTTCACCTCGAAGGCGGAGTCGAGCTGGTATTCCTCGTCGGACGAGGGTGGGCCGACGATCGCGCTCCAGGCGTCATCGACATAGACCATGCAAGTCGCGCAGGTGCAGCCGCCGCCGCATTCGGCGACAATGCTGGACACGTCATTCTTCAACGCGGTTTCCATCACGGTCGCGCCCAGTTCGGCCTCGACGGTGTGAACGGTGCCGTCGTGTTCGATGAATGTGATTTTCGGCATAGGGTCAGGCTACTCCAAGCTTCTTCTGCAGGCTGGTGGAGGAGGTGGTGTACTGGAACACCAGCCGCTTCTCCGGATGGACGTAGTGATGAACACGTTGCGCCATCAACGCGCCCTCGTGAAACCCCGACAGGATCAGCTTCAGCTTGCCGGGATAGGTGTTGATGTCGCCGATGGCGAAAATGCCCGGACGATTGGTCTCGAAGGTGGAGACATCGACCTTGACGAGTTCATCATGCATCTCGATACCCCAATCCGCGACCGGGCCGAGTTTCATGGTCAGGCCGAAGAACGGCAGCATGGCGTCGCAGGCGACGCGCGTGACCGCGCCGTCCTTGTCCTTGATCGAGGCGGCGGTAAGCTGGCCGTCGCTGCCTTCCAGTTCCGACACCTGACCGATCCGCAGGTCCATGCTGCCTGCGGCGACCAGCGCCCGCATCTTGTTGACGCTGTCGGGCGCGCCACGGAAATCGTCGCGCCGGTGCACCAAAGTCAGCCGCTTGGCGATCGGCTGCAGGTTGAGTGTCCAGTCGAGCGCCGAGTCGCCCCCGCCGACCACAATCACGTCCTTGCCGCGAAAATTCTCCATCTTGCGCACGGCATAGAACACCGACTTGTCCTCATAGGGCTCGATGCCGGCAATCGGCGGACGCTTGGGCTGGAACGAGCCGCCGCCGGCGGCAATCACTACCGATTTGCACTCGAAGGTTTTACCGGCATCGGTGGTGACGCGAAACAGCGGATCGCCGATATTCTCGATAGTGGTGACCATCTCGCCGAGGTGGAATGTCGGATGAAACGGCTTGATCTGCTCCATCAGCGCTTCACTCAAGCCGTGGCCGGTGATGAGCGGAATGCCGGGAATGTCGTAGATCGGCTTTTCCGGATAAAGCTCGGCACATTGGCCGCCGACCTTATCGAGAATGTCGACCAGGTGCGTCTTGATGTCCAAGAGGCCCAGCTCGAACACGGCGAACAGGCCGACGGGCCCCGCGCCGATGATCAGGACGTCTGTCTTGATGGTGTCGCTCATTCTCTGTTTTCCGGCGGCGGCCGGCTCCTTAGTTTCTAATCTTGCGTGGTCTTCGGATGAGCGCCGATGCCCTGTTCAGGCGACGCGATCGTCTGCAGCAACTCGTTCAGGTTCTGCTCCGGCGACTTGCCGGTGGTGGCGAGGGTCGCTTCCGCCCTGGCGTAAAGCGGTTCGCGGCTCTTGAGAATTGAAATGAGATCCTCCATGGCCCGCCCGCTATTGGCCATCGGCCGCATGTCGCCCTGCGCCATGACGCGCTTCATGTGATCCTGCGGCTCGGCGCGCACCCACACCGTGAAGCAGGACGACAGCAGGATTTCAAGCGTGCCGGGCTCGGTGACGATTGAGCCGCCGGTGGCGATGACGAAATGCTTGTGCTGACGCAGCACGTCGTCGAGCGCCTCACGTTCGGCGCGGCGGAAAGTTTCCTGGCCGAACATGTCGAAGATTTCGCTTAATGACGCGCCGGAGCGGCGCTCGATCTCGCGGTCGAGTTCGATGAAGGGAACGTCCAGCCGCTCGGCCAGCAGCGCGCCGAGCGTGGACTTGCCGCCGCCGCGCAGGCCGATCAGCGCAACGCGCTTGCGGCGGGTGTCCTCTGACGGCGGACTGAAGTTCCGGGACAACAAGCCGCGCGCCTGCGCCAACTCCGGCGGCGACAGCCTCTCAAGAAATTGCGTCAACAGGACCAGGTCGAGCGTGGGCTCGGGGCCGTCATGCACCAACTGCGTCACCGGCAGGCCGATGGCGCGGGCAATGCGCCGCAGCAGCACGATCGAGCAATTACCGAGACCGGCTTCCATCTGCGCGATATAACGCTCGGAAACCTTGGCCTGCTTGGCCAGCACCTTGCGCGACATGCCACGCTGATTGCGCAGCGTGCGCACGCGTTCGCCGAGACGGCGTAGATAAGCGGTGCCTTCGCCGCTCAGCGGCGGCTTTGCCGGCGCAGGCTTGATCAGCGGCGTATGGGTCTGGGCCGGTTTCATCGGCCAACCAGTAACATGCATTATAATTCTCAGCAAGGTACGAAATTCTGGGCTATTCCTATATATAACATTGCAGCTCCTATCCAGCGCTGTTAGAAAATTGCACAATAATGCATGTTTCGAACGAAACCATTCCGGGCGGACACTCAAGGCGGACCATGCGGACAATCGACTTTCAGACCGAGCCGTCACGCTATCGTCACTGGCGCATCGAGCGTGATGGCGACGTCGCCTATCTGATCATGGATGTCGATCAGGCCGGCGGCCTGATGGAAGGCTATGAGCTCAAGCTCAATTCCTACGATCTCGGCGTCGACATCGAACTCAACGACGCGGTGCAGCGGCTGCGCTTCGAGCATCCGGAAGTCGGCGCGGTCGTCATCAAGTCCGGCAAGGACAACGTATTCTGCGCCGGCGCCAATATTCGCATGCTCGGCAAGGCGACGCATGGCCACAAGGTGAACTTCTGCAAGTTCACCAACGAGACCCGGCTGGCCATCGAGGACGCGTCGGAGAACTCGAAGCAAACGTATATCTGCGCCATCAACGGCAATGCCGCCGGCGGCGGTTATGAACTGGCGCTGGCCGCCGACCACATCATGCTGGTCGACGATCGTCGCTCCGCCGTCGCTCTGCCGGAGACGCCGCTGCTGGCGGTGCTGCCGGGTACCGGCGGGCTGACCCGTGTTACCGACAAGCGCAAGGTGCGGCGCGACCGCGCCGACGTGTTCTGTTCGATCGAGGAAGGCATTCGCGGCGCCAAGGCGCTGGACTGGCGGCTGGTCGACGAGGTGGTGCCAAGTTCGAAATGGAACGACACCGTCGCCAAGCGCGCGCATGAAATTGCGGCGCGCTCCGACCGACCGAAAAACGCCAAGGGCATCACGCTGACGCCGCTCCGTCGCAACATCGATGGCGACCGCGTGTCCTATCCGAATGTCGACGTCGAGATCGACCGCGCTCGCGGCCTGGTGACGATCACTGTGCGCGGGCCGCAGGCCCCCGAGCCGGGCTCGCTCGACGCCGCGCATGCGCTGGGCGATACGTTCTGGCCTTTGGCGGTGGCGCGCGAACTGGAAGACGCCATCCTGCATCTGCGCGCCAATGAGGCGGCCATCGGCGTGGTTCTGCTGCGCACCGAAGGCAACGCACTCGCTGTGCTGGATTACGACGCCTTTGTCAGTCAGTACGACAACGATTGGCTGATGCGCGAGATCAGGCATTACCTCAAGCGCACGCTCAAGCGCATCGACACCACGCCGAAAAGTTTCATTGCCTTGATCGAGCCAGGCTCGTGCTTTGCCGGCACGCTGGCCGAGTTGGCCTTCGCCGCCGACCGCTCACTGATGCTGATCGGCACGCGTGACGGCGACAACCGCAAGCCCGCCGCGATCACGCTCGGTCATGTCAATTTCGGCCTCTACCCGATGGGCAATGGATTGAGCCGGCTGCAAACGCGCTTCCTCGGCGAGCCGGAGTCGGTCAAGGTCGCGCAAAGCAAGATCGGCGTCGCCGTCGAGGCCGAAGAGGCCGACAGCATTGGCCTCATCACAACCGCTTATGAAAGCTTCGACTGGGACGATGAACTGCGCGTGATGCTCGAAGGTCGCACCAGTTTCTCGCCCGACGCCATGACCGGCATGGAGGCCAACCTGCGCTTCGCCGGTCCTGAGACGATGGAAACCAAGATCTTTGGACGGCTGACCGCCTGGCAGAACTGGATCTTCCAGCGGCCAAACGCGATCGGCGAGCAGGGCGCGCTGAAGCTTTACGGCTCGGGCGTTTCGCCGACCTACAATAAGGAAAGGGTGTAGTCATGAACATCGTCGCGGTCGATTACGACGGATTGATCCCGAACAATGTCGCGCTCGGACAGGATGTGCGCGTCAAGCACGCGCTGGAAAAGTGGCACCCCGGCTATATCAGCTGGTGGAACGACATGGGGCCGGAAGGCTTCCAGGAATCGCTGGTGTATCTGCGCACCGCGATCAGCGTCGATCCGAAGGGCTGGGCCAAGTTCGACTACGTCCGCATGCCGGAATACCGCTGGGGCGTGCTGCTGGCGCCGCAGCAAGAAGGCCGCACCATTCCGTTCGGCCGTCACAAGGGCGAACCGGCCTGGCAGGAAGTGCCGGGCGAATATCGCGCGCTGCTGCGCCGCCTGATTGTCATCCAGGGCGACACCGAGCCGGCCTCGGTCGAGCAGCAACGCCATCTCGGTAAGACCGCTCCGTCGCTCTACGACCTGCGCAACCTGTTCCAGGTCAATGTCGAGGAAGGCCGCCACCTCTGGGCCATGGTCTATCTGTTGCAGAAATATTTTGGCGCCGATGGCCGCGAGGAAGCAGAAGCGCTGCTGCAGCGCCGCTCCGGCGATGCCGACACGCCGCGCATGCTGGGCGCCTTCAACGAGAAGACGCCGGACTGGCTGTCGTTCTTCATGTTCACGTATTTCACCGACCGCGACGGCAAGATGCAGCTCGAGGCGCTGGCGCAATCCGGCTTCGATCCGCTGTCGCGCACCTGCCGCTTCATGCTGACCGAAGAAGCGCATCACATGTTCGTTGGTGAGACCGGCGTCACCCGCGTCATCCAGAAAACCTGCGAGGCGATGAAGGAAGCCGGCATCACCGATCCTTACGACATCGCCGCGGTGCGCAAGCTCGGCGTCATCGATCTGCCGACCATCCAGAAGAAGGCGAACCTGCATTTCTCGCTGACGCTCGACCTGTTCGGCAACGAGATTTCGACCAACGCCGCCAACGCCTTCCATTCCGGCATCAAGGGCCGATTCCGCGAGGACCGGCTCAAGGACGATCATGAGCTGGAAAGTGACACCTATCCGGTGCTGCGCCTGGTCGATGGCAAGATCGCCAAGGTCGACGCGCCAGCTTTGTCGGCGCTCAACATGCGGCTGCGCGACGATTACGTCGTCGATTGCAACGTCGGCGTCGCCCGCTGGAACAAGGTGATCGAAGGTTTAGGCATTGCGTTCCAGGTCAAGCTGCCGAGCGTTGCCTTCCATCGCCACATCGGCGAGTTCGCCAAGATCAAGGCCGATGTCGACGGCAATCTACTGACCGACGCCGAGTGGGACAAAAGGCGCGGCGAATTCCTGCCGTCCGACGGCGACAAGGATTTCATCGAAGGGCTGATGCAGCCGGAAATGGAAATCGGCAAGTTCGCCAGCTGGATCTCAGCCCCGAAAGTCGGCATCGACAACAAGCCGGGCGATTTCGAGTACGTGAAGATCGCGTAATTTTCCGTCATTCCGGGACGGCCCGTAGGGCCGGACCCGGAATCCAGAAGCGGAACGAATGCTGGTGTGGATTCCGGGTTCGCTTCGCTTGCGCTCGCGCCCCGGAATGACAATCAACCGAATTTCGCGACCACATCGGCCGGAATGACAACGCCGCGGATCTTCGCGGCGTCGTTCGGGTCTTTGGCCGCCCAAACGCGTGTCTCGCCGCCCTCGATATGCAGTTCGCCGCCGACGTTGAGCCGGTGTTCGACTTCGAAACTGCTGCGGCCGAATTTAACGACGCGTGTCGCAATCTCGACCGTGTCGCCAAACTTCACGGGCTTCATGAAATTGGCGCGCGCGTCGACCAGCGGAATGCCAATGAGGCCGTAAGTCGCATTCAGCTCGTGCGGCTTGACGCCGAGCGCCGCGTCGAACAGCAGCCAGGTGCTGGCGTCGAAGAATTCGAAAAAACGCGGGTTGAAGACGATGCCGGCCGGGTCGCAGTCGCCCCAGGCGATGGTCAGTTGTCTGCGATTGATGAAAGACGCCACGCGCTTGGTCTCCAGTGTTCAGCGTTTCGATTTACGCTTTTTCTTAGCGCGTAGCTTCGATTTTGTCTCTGCATTGGCCTTGCGTTTCTTCGGGCGCGGGTCGGGCCATTCCAGGATCGATTGCGCCTGCAGTTCGACCGGCGCGGAGCGCCGGCGGTTGCGTAGCGCGCGTCTGGGGGCCAGCGGGATATGCGGCGCGGTGTCGAGCTCGACCAGTAGCCAGTCGAGGTCTTCCGGCAGCGTCACCCAGCGGTGAGGGGCAAAGCGCGTCAGCGAAATCGGCCGCGAATATTCCAGCAGTGATTTGCGGCCGCTCGACAGGCAATATTCGTGCGCGTAGCTCATCATCAACTCGCGCGGACTTCGGTAGATCGGATCGCGCCAGCGCAGGATCGCGTGGTTGGTCTTGCTGATCGCGCCCCACAGGCCGCGTTCCTTGAACAAAGTGACGATGTGGTCCTGGTCGGCCGGCATCGCGCGCATGTCGACCAGCCAGGCTGCCTTGCCGTGATAGGCGAGCGCGGCGGCGGCGAAGGCTGCGCCTTCGGCGCAATGCGCCAGCCGCGTCTTCAGCAGCGAGCGCGGCGACATGGCGGTGTCGCCGTTCAGGCAGAAATTGGCCGGCAGGCGGTCGAGAAAGGTCTGGATTTTCTGCGGCGTATCGAGCCGCGCGAACGCTTTATGCTCGGCAGGCGTCAGGAGGGCGCGCAGGCGATTGCGGTAGGCCAGTGTGGTCATGCTCAGCGCAATCTAGGCGGAACGGGTGCCGCGCGGAGTGCCGCCGCCGCCGGTCCACAGGTTAGTTCGCAGGCGCGCGCGCCGTTCTCCCATAACCGGACCGGAAAGGAATAAAACTAACGTATAGGCGAGCGGCATAGCATAAATCTACTTATTTCGGCCGTGTCATTGTATTCAAACAGAAAATCCTTCTATTTAGGACGATAAGTGTGTGTCCCAACGCCGGCCTTGAGGCCGCGCGTGACCGGTAAGGCGACCCAGTCGATGTCCGCAAGCTATGCCACCATTCCGAAGACCGCGCCTTTCACCGAGGAAGATGTCGCTTTGCTCAACCGCGTGGTCGGCCCTGCGTCGCCAATTCAGCGCGCCTGGCTCGCCGGCTTTCTCGCCGGCGTCGAGTCGGTGCAGGGGAGTGTGGAAGGCGGCGTGGCGCAGCCTTCGGCTCTGGCGCGCCCGGCCGAGCCGATCACCATCTTTTACGCCAGCGAGTCCGGAAACTGCGAGACGCTGGCCAACAGTTTCGCCAAAGCAGCGCGCAAGAACGGCCTCAAGCCGGCTTTGATCGACATGGCCGATCTCGACGTCGCCTCGCTGGCCACGACGAAGAAACTCGTCTTCATCGCCGCCACCTGGGGCGAAGGCGAGCCGCCGGCGCGCGCCGTGCGCAGCTATGGAGAGCTGATGGGCGAGGGCGCGCCGCGCCTCGACGGCGTCGAATTCGGCGTGCTGGCGCTCGGCGACACGGCCTATGTGGAATTCTGCGCCATCGGCCGGAAGATCGACGAAAGGCTGGCAGCCCTCGGCGCCAGGCGCGTCGTCGACCGCGTCGATTGCGATCTCGACTTCGCCACGCCGGCCGGCGTTTGGCTCGATGGCGCGATCAAGGCACTGGCGCCGCCGCTCGAGGTCGACCGCGGTCGCGTCATCGAAGTGGATTTCGGCGCGAAGCCGGTGGGCTCGCCGAATACGGATATCGTCGAAGCCGAGATCACCGAGCTGACCAATCTCAACTCCTCGCGTTCGGACAAGGAAACCGTCCACTTCGCGCTCGCCTTTGACGGCGTCGCTCCGGCCTATGAGCCCGGCGATTCGCTCGATCTCTATGCCGAGAACGCCCCGGCCTATGTCGACGAACTGCTGACGCTCGCCGGCCTGTCCGGCGACGCCAAGCTGCGCGCCGAATTTATCGCCACGCGCGACGTGACCACTTTGTCGCTCAAGGCGCTCGAGACTTACGCCAGCCAGACCGGCCACTATTACGTCAACAAGCTGATCGCCGACGGCGAAGCCAAGGACTGGATCGCCGGCCGCCAACTGATCGACCTGATCGAGACCTTCCCGATCGCGCTCACCGCCGAGCAGCTGCGCGCGGTGACGCGTACGTTGGCGCCGCGCGCCTATTCGATTGCCTCGGCGCGCAGCGAAGTCGGCGACGAAGCGCATCTCCTGGTTTCCGCCGTGCGCTACGACACGCATGGCCGCGCCCGCAAGGGCGTTGCGTCCAACTTTGTCGCCGAGCGCCTCAAGCGTGGCGGCAAGGTCCGCGTCAAGCTTAAAGCCAACCGGCATTTCCGGCTGCCGGCGCCGGACAAGGACATCATCATGGTCGGGCCCGGCACCGGCGTCGCGCCGTTCCGCGCCTTCGTGCAGGAGCGCCGCGCCGGCAAGGCGTCCGGCAAGAGCTGGCTGTTCTTCGGCGACCGCCAGTTCACCCACGACTTCCTGTATCAGCTCGACTGGCAGGAAGCGCTGGCCGACGGCGCGCTCACCCGCATGGACGTCGCCTTCTCGCGCGACACGCCGGACAAGGTCTACGTCCAGCACAAGATCTGGGACCGCCGGCACGATCTGGTCGAATGGCTCGACGACGGCGCCAGCTTCTATGTCTGCGGCGACGCCAAGAATATGGCCAAGGACGTGCGCGCCGCGCTGGTGTCGGCCTATGCCGACGTCAAGCAGCTCTCGCCCGAGGCGGCCGAGCAGGCGGTGGCCGCTCTGGAGCGCGACAAGCGCTATCTGACCGATACGTATTAAGCCCTTGTCCCGGGCGCAGCGCGGCACGCCGTGCCGGTAGAAGGCAATGCAATGACCGACAAGCTCTCGCGCAACGAATACATCAAGGAAGCCAGCCGTTACCTGCGCGGCACTTTGGCCGAAGGGCTGCGCGAGGAGATTACGGGCTCAATCGTCGAAGACGATCAGCAACTGGTCAAGTTCCACGGCATGTACATGCAGGACGACCGCGACCTGCGCGCCGAACGCACACGCAAGAAGATGGAGAAGGCGTTCTCCTTCATGATCCGCGTGCGCATGCCGGGCGGCGTGGTGACGCCGGCGCAATGGCTGGCGCTTGACATGATCGCGCGCACCTATGGCAACGGCACCATGCGGCTGACCACGCGCCAGACCGTGCAACTGCACGGCATCATCAAGTCGAACCTGAAGGCGATGATGCGGGAAATCGACAAGGTGTTGCTCGATTCGATTGCCGCCTGCGGCGATGTCAACCGCAACGTCATGTGCAATCCCAATCCGTATGAAAGCCGCGCGCATGCCGCGGCCATCGATCTGGCGCGCACGATCTCCGCGCATTTGCTGCCGCGCACGCGAGCCTACCGGGAGGTCTGGCTTGACGGCGAGCGCATCGCCGGCGGCGAGGAGGAAGCGACGGTCGAGCCGATCTACGGCAAGACTTACTTGCCGCGCAAATTCAAGATCGTCGTGGCGGTGCCGCCGTCGAACGACGTCGACATTTTCGCGCACGACCTCGGCTATATCGCGATCCTCGATGCGGATGGTAATATCGTCGGCTGGAACGTCACCGCCGGCGGCGGCATGGGCATGACCCATGGCGAGCCGGACACCTATCCGCGCACCGCCGATATGCTCGGTTTCATCGCGGAGGCCGATGCCGTGAAGGTTGCCGAGGCCGTCGTCACCGTGCAGCGCGACTGGGGTGACCGCACCAGCCGCAAGCACGCGCGGCTCAAATACACGATCGAGGATCGCGGTCTCGACGCCTTCCGCGCCGAGGTCGAGCGCCGTGCCGGCGTCACCTTCGCGCCAGCCAGGCCGTTCAAATTCACTTCGACCGGCGACCGCTATGGCTGGAGCCAGGGCGAGAACGGGCGCGGCCATCTGACCTTGTTCGTAGAAAATGGCAGGATTCATGACCGTCCAGGCGCGCCGCAAATGTCGGCGTTGCGCCAGATCGCACAGCTTCACGACGGCGACTTCCGCGTCACAGCCAACCAGAACCTGATCGTCGCCAATGTGCCGACCGAACGGCAGGCCGAAGTCGAGCGCCTGGCGCGCGAAGCCGGGCTGCTGGCGCCGTGGTCCGGCCTGCGCCGGAATGCCATGGCCTGCGTGGCGCTGCCGACCTGCGGCCTGGCTTTGGCGGAAAGCGAACGCTATCTGCCCGATCTCATTACCGCGCTCGACAAAAGCCTCAACAAGCACGGCCTGTCGGCGGACGACATCGTCATCCGCATGACCGGCTGCCCGAACGGCTGCGCGCGGCCTTATCTTGCCGAGATCGGCTTGGTCGGCAAAGGGCCGGGACGCTACAATCTATATCTCGGCGCGGCGTTCGACGGCTCGCGCCTGTCGAAGCTCTATGCGCCCGATCTCGAGCACGACGGCATCATCGTCGCGCTCGATCCGATCTTCGCAGCTTATGCCGCTGGACGCGAGCCGGGCGAGCGCTTCGGCGATTTCACCATCCGCGCCGGTTTTGTCGCTGCGACCGGCAATGGCGCTGA